>JANOLA010000787.1:0-6948 GCA_031419535.1 Burkholderiales bacterium
ACTCGTTCGAAACCACTCGATCGGCTGGAGACATGAAGAACGCCTTCGTCATCGGCGGCGCTTGCGCGCTCGTCGCGTCCGGGTCGTATGCGCAAACGCCCGCGGCGCCCACCTCGACCCAACTCGACCCGGTGGTCGTGAGCGCCGAACGCTTGCGCCAGACCACCTTCGACGCCCCCGCGGCGATCACGGCGGTGACGCGCGAGACGATCGAATCCGCCGGCCCGGGTGTCAACCTGTCGGAAGCCTTGAACCGCGTGCCCGGCATCACCGTGCTGAACCGGCAGAACTATTCGCAAGACTTGCAGTTGTCGATCCGCGGCTTCGGCTCGCGCTCGACCTTCGGCATTCGTGGCGTGCGCCTGATCGTCGACGGCATTCCGGCGACGATGCCCGACGGGCAGGGCCAGGCGTCGAACGTCGCGCTCAGCTCCGCGGGCCGCGTGGAAGTGCTGCGCGGTCCGCTGGCGCAGTTGTACGGCAACGCGGCGGGCGGCGTGGTGCAGGTGTTCACCGACATGGAATTCGAGCGCCCCACGACGACCTTGAGCGGCTCGGTCGGCCCCTACGGCCAGAACAAGGTGGGACTGAAGTTCGGCGCCGCCGGGCCGAGCGACGCGGTGGTGCTCGACGCATCGACTTTCCACACCGACGGCTTTCGCCCGCACAGCAAGGCCACACGCGACCAGATCAACGCCAAGTGGCAGCATGATTTCAGCGCCGACTCGCGCTTCAGCCTGGTGCTCAATTCGCTGGATCAGCCGGTGTCGCTGGACCCGCTGGGTCTGAACGCCGCGCAGTTCCGCAACGGTACGCCGGGCAATGTGTTCTACCTCGCCGCGCTCGCGCAGGACCCGCGCAAGACGGTGTTGCAACAGCAGATCGGCGGCGTGCTGGAACAGCGCCTGAGCGAGGCCACGCAGTTGACGGCGCGCATCTATTTCGGTCAGCGTGACCTGGACAATGCGTTGTCGATCCCGCGGCCGCCTTCGACGGCGCAGACGTTCGCGACGGCCAGCGGCGGCATCGTCGTGTTCTCGCGCAGCTATCAGGGGCTGGGCCTGCAACTGAGCCATGCCTTGAAGTTCGACAACGGTCAAGCCTTGCGCTTGGTAGGAGGCATCGACCTCGATCAAAGCGATGAAGACCGGCAGGGCTACATCAACGACCTGGGCGTGCGCGGCGCGCTCAAGCGCGACGAGCGCAACCGGGCCGACAACCGCGACGCCTTCGTCCAGGCGAGTGTCGACCTCAATCCGCAGTTGACGGCGACGGCGGGCCTGCGCTCCAGCCACGTGCGGTTTCGCAGCCAGGATTTCTTCACCGCACCCGCCGACCCGGCGATCGTAGGTGACCTGCCCAACCCGGACGACAGCGGCAGCATGAGCTTCAGCGCCACCAGCCCGGTGCTGGGCGTGAGCTGGCGCGCTGCGTCCACGCTGAACGTTTACGCCAACGTCGGCCGGGGTTTCGAGACGCCCACCTTCACCGAGTTGTCGTATCGCCCGGGCGGCCTGACGGGGCTTAACACGGCGCTGCTCGCGTCGAAAAGCCGCCATGCCGAGATCGGCGCGAAGTGGAAGTACGCCGGCTCGCAGCGCCTTGACGTGGCGCTGTTCGACATCGCCACGAGCAATGAGATCGTCGTCGACACCAATCTGAACGGACGCTCTACCTTCAAGAACGCCGGCCAGACCTCGCGCCGCGGCATCGAGTTCTCGCACGTGGGCCAGCTCGGCGAAACGCTGCGCACCACGCTCAGCCTGACCGCATTGCAGGCGCGCTTCGACCAGGCCTTCGTCAGCGGCAGCGGCGCCACGGCGGTCAACATCCCCGCGGGCAACCACCTGCCCGGCACGCCCGAGCGCAGCGCCTTCGCCGAACTCGCCTGGGCGCCGCGCGGCGCCTGGGGCGGGTTCAATTCCGGCTTCGAAGTGGTGCACACCGGCAAGCTGTACGTGAACGACCTCAACTCCGACGCCGCACCTGCCGTGACGGTGCTGAACCTGCGCGCGGGCTTTCAGCAGACGCTGGGCGAATGGCAGTTCAGCCAACTGCTGCGCGTCGACAACGCGGGCGACCGCAAATATGCCGGCTCGGTGATCGTGAACGAAGGCAACAGCCGCTTCTTCGAACCGGCGATGCCACGCAATTGGCTGGTGGGGTTGAAGGCGAGGTACGAGTTTCGCTGAGGTGAGGCCCTCGACTCGACGTCATCCCGGCGAAAGCCGGGATCCATTGCGTCGAAGTCGGTGCCACCTGAACGGTGGATCCCGGCTTTCGCCGGGATGACAGGGTGATGGGGCAGACGCCTCAGAAAAACGCCTGAATCCCCGTCATCGCCCGCCCCAGGATCAGCGCATGCACGTCATGCGTGCCCTCGTAGGTGTTCACCGTCTCCAGGTTGATCATGTGGCGGATCACGTGGAATTCGTCGTGGATGCCGTTGCCGCCGTGCATGTCGCGCGCGGTGCGGGCGATGTCGAGTGCCTTGCCGCAGTTGTTGCGCTTGATGAGTGAAATCATCTCCGGCGCGGCCTTGCCCTCGTCCAGCAGCCGGCCCACGCGCAGCGCGGCTTGCAGGCCGAGCGTGATTTCGGTCTGCATGTCGGCGAGCTTTTTCTGGATCAACTGGTTCGCCGCGAGCGGTCGGCCGAACTGCTTGCGATCGAGCGTGTACTGGCGCGCGGCGTGCCAGCAGAACTCGGCCGCGCCCATCGCGCCCCAGGCGATGCCGTAACGCGCTTTGTTCAGGCAGCCGAACGGGCCTTTCAGGCCGTTCACTCCGGGCAGTAGGTTCGCTTCGGGAACGAACACGCCGTCCATCACGATCTCGCCGGTGACACTGGCGCGCAGGCTCATCTTGCCTTCGATCTTCGGTGCGCTGAGGCCCTTCATGCCGCGCTCCAGGATGAAGCCGTGGATCGACTCCTGGCCGCCCACCTTGCCGTCCGGGTCTTCGCGCTTCGCCCAGACGACAAAGACGTCCGACACCGGCGAGTTCGTGATCCACATCTTGCTTCCCGTGAGCAGGTAGCCGCCATCGACCGGCTTGGCGCGCGTGAGCATGCTGCCGGGGTCGGAGCCGTGGTTCGGCTCGGTCAGGCCGAAGCAGCCGATCCACTCGCCGGTGGCGAGCTTGGGCAGGTACTTTTCGCGCTGCGCTTCGCTGCCGTAGGCGTGAATCGGGTGCATCACGAGCGAGCTTTGCACGCTCATCGCGCTGCGGTAGCCGCTGTCGACGCGCTCGACTTCGCGTGCCGCCAGGCCGTAGCTCACGTGATTCACGCCCGGGCAGCCGTAGCCGTCGATGGTGGAGCCCAGCAGGCCGAGTGCCCCCATCTCGTTCATGATGGTTCGATCAAACGTTTCGTGGCGCGCCGCGAGCAGCACGCGGGTTTGCAGCTTTTCCTGGGCGTAGTGGTGGGCCGCGTCACGCACGGCACGCTCTTCGTCGCTCAGTTGTTCGTCGAAGCGGAAGGGATCGTCCCACTGGAAAGCTGCGGTTGCCATGGCTGTAAGTCCGTTGAATCCGATTCGACAGATGATAAGTTGGACAATCCCGGTTCATCCCGAATGGCGCCCGAGCGCCTGGAGCGACACATGAATTCATCGATCGAGACCATCACGCTGGGTGGCGGCTGCTTCTGGTGCGTCGAAGCCGTGTACGAGCAGGTGCGCGGCGTCACCGGCGTTGAGTCGGGCTACTGCAACGGCCATGTGAAGAACCCGTCGTACGAAGACGTGTGCGCCGGCGACACGGGCCACGCCGAAGTGGTGCGGGTGAGCTTCGACACCTCGAAGCTGAGCCTGCGCCAGGTGCTGGAGATCTTCTTCGTCGTGCACGACCCGACCACCTTGAACCGGCAGGGCAACGACAAGGGCACGCAGTACCGCTCGGGCATTTACTACCGCAACGCCGAGCAGGAACGCATCGCGCGTGAAGTCTTGAAAGAGGCGAACCAACACCACCGCGGCAGAAGCGTCACTGAAATCCTGCCCGAGACGAACTATTCGCGTGCCGATGACGAGCACCAGCACTACTTTGCCAACCACCCCGGCCAGGGCTATTGCATGTTCGTCGTGTTCCCGAAGGTGGAGAAGTTTCGGCAGACGTTCAGGGAGTTGGCGCTGCCGGAGTGACGGTTACGGCGCGAGCCGTTCGCGCAGCCAGGTGGCGTCGACCAGCCGGTAGCGCAAGCGGTCATGCAAGCGCGACTTGCGCCCCTGCCAGAACTCCCAGCGGTCCGGCACGAGGCGAAAACCGCCCCAGTGCGGTGGCCTGGGCGGCTTGAGCAGGTACTGTGCGCCCACTTTCGCTGCGTTCGCCACGAGCACGGCGCGCGACGTGATGACTTCGCTTTGCGGCGAAGCCCACGCGCCGATGCGTGAATCGAGCGGGCGCGTCTGGTAGTAGGCGTCGGACTCGGCGGCGTCGGTGTGCTCGACGCGGCCCTCGATGCGCACCACACGCTCCAGCTCGACCCAATGGAACTGCAGCGCCGCGAACGGGTTCGCCTCCAGCTCGCGGCCTTTGCGGCTGCGGTAATTGCTGAACCACACCAGACCGCGTTCGTCATTGCCTTTGAGCAAGACCACTCGGGTGGATGGGCGTGAGTCAGCGCCCACGCTGGCGAGCGTCATCGCGGTCGGTTCGGGCAATTTGCCGTCGATCGCCTGCTGCAACCAGCGCTCGAATTGCAGGCGCGGGTCGGCCGCGCTCGCGGCTTCGTCGAGCTCGTCGCGCTCATAACTGGTGCGCAGGTCGGCAAGAGACTGCTTCATCAGCTCAGTATAGGCAGCGCCGCAAACACTCTGTCACCGGGCGGTATCGATCTGGAATACAGCGCCTCCCCAATATTGAGTACGGGGAATGCCTTAGGTACACGTCCCAGTTCCTGAATCGGCGCTGTGCTCCCATGCTCGCCTTGTAGGCGCATGTCGTCCGTGCAGCCGCGGATACGGCGCTGCGCGTGCAACAACGGGAGGGTGAATGACGGTTCGACCGGCGGTGATTGTCTTGGCAGCGGGCAAGGGCACGCGCTTCAAGCAATCCGATCGCAACCTGGCGGATCACAAGCTGGCGCAGGGCTTGGGCCCGTACAGCGTGCTCGGCACGACGCTGCGCCACGCGATTGCCAGCCAATTGCCGGTGGTGGTGGTGGCAAGCGAGCCGCTGGCCGAGCTCGCTCGGCGCAGCATTGCCTCGCGCGACGTGATCGTCGTCCCGGAAGTCGGCACACCCGGCAAAGAAGGGCTGGGCATGGGTTATTCCATCGCGATGGGCGTGGCCGCGCGCGCCGACGCAGGCGGCTGGCTGATCCTTCCCGGCGACATGCCGCTGGTGCGGCCCGCGAGCCTGATCGCGGTGGCACGCGAACTCACTCAGCACCCTGTGGTGTGCGCGCAGTACAAGGGGCGGCGCGGGCACCCGGTGGGGTTTGCCGCCGAGCTGTATTCCGAGCTGGTGGTGCTCACCGGCGATGACGGCGCGCGCCGCGTCGTGTCGCGCTACCCGGCGCTTGGCCTGGAGCTCGACGACCCCGGCGTGCTGGTCGACATCGACACCGAAGACGATCTGGAGCAGTTGCGCGGATCGCTCGAGACGGCGCCGATGCCGCTGTCGGATACCTGAGCGGGCCCCAGACAGAGCGTGAGAAATCACGCCAGGCCATGGCGCCGCGCCAGCGCTTCCAGGCGCTCGATTTCGCGGTCGCGGATGCTGTGTTCGCGCAGCGCGGCGGCGGTTTCCAGCAGGTAGTCGAGGGTGGTGCCGTAGCGGCCGCTGGCGCTGCGCAGAATCTGCAGCATGTGCGTATCGCCGATGTGGCCGGTGTGGTTCGGGCTCGCGCGGCTCAATGTGAATCCGAGCGCGAGCACCGGCCCCACAGGGGTGCGGCAGCGCACCCATTCGGGGTCGTAGACGCCGGTGGGCATCTCGCGCAGCCACAGGCGTTCCAGTTCGGCGCGTGCGCTCTGCCGCGGCACGCGGTAGACAAAGCCGCGACACGATCCCCCCGAGATCAGCGCGAACACCAACCCCGGACGTTCCGGCGTGCCGCGGTTGACGCGCGAGCGCATCTGCAACGCACGGTGCCAGCCGTGCACCCAGGCGGGGCGGCGCTCGGTGGCGTCGAACTCGGGGCGCCAGATCAGCGACGCGTAGCCGAACACCCACAGGTCGCGCCGCCCGCCCCAGGCCTTCAGCGTTCGGTCCAGCAGGGTTTGCGGGTCGCGGTGCGGGGTGAGGCCGTGCAGCGGGCTCGACATGCCCCGTACTGTAGGCAATGTCGACCACCCACGGTTACGCCGACCGGCTACGATCCTGCGAATTGATCGCGCACGCGTTCGCGCTCTGAGAGCCTGAGACTCTCTCTGAAGCGAGCCGGACGCGACACTCTCGAGGGCCGCCCGATGAAACCAGCCGTTGTCGAAGTCACCGCGCGCATTCGCGAGCGCAGCCGCGCGACGCGGCGCGACTACCTGCAAGGCATCGACGACGCCGTGGCGCGCCCCCGCGGCACCGAGCGTTTGGGCTGCGCGAACATCGCGCACGCCTTTGCCGCGCTGCCGAGCAGCGACAAGCTGCGCGTCGTCGCGCAGCGCGCCCCGAACATCGCGGTCGTGACGGCGTACAACGACATGCTGTCGGCGCACCAGCCCTACGCCACGTTCCCCGACATCATCCGCGACGAAGCCCGCAAGTGCGGTGCCACGGTGCAGGTGGCGGGCGGCGTGCCGGCCATGTGCGACGGCGTCACGCAGGGGCTGCCCGGCATGGAGCTGAGCCTGTTTTCGCGCGACACGATCGCGTTTGCCACGGCGATCGCGTTGACCCACGACGTGTTCGACTGCGCGCTGCTGCTCGGCGTGTGCGACAAGATCGTCCCGGGCCTGCTGATCGGCGCGCTGCATTTCGGTCACTTGCCTTGCGTCTTCGTTCCCGCC
>JANOLA010000788.1:0-10421 GCA_031419535.1 Burkholderiales bacterium
CCGGCGTGCTGGGGGGCTGGGTCGATGCGCTGATCTCGCGCATCACCGACGCCTTTCTCGCCTGCCCGTTCCTGATTCTCGCGATCGCACTCGCCGCGTTTCTCGGGCCGTCACTCGGCAACGCGATGATCGCGATCGGCATCTCCGCGACGCCGATCTTCGTGCGCCTGACGCGCGCCCAGGTGCTGAACGTGAAGGTGGAGGACTACATCGAAGCCGCGCGCGCCATCGGCAACCCGCCGTGGCGCGTGGCGCTGCGCCACATCGCGCCCAACGTCACGGCGCCGCTGATCGTGCAGGCCACGCTCGCGATTGCTGGCGCGGTGATCGCCGAAGCCAGCCTGTCGTTCCTGGGCCTGGGCCAGCAGCCGCCGGCGCCGAGCTGGGGCAGCATGCTCAACACGGCGAAGAACTTCGTCGAAAACGCGCCCTGGATGGCGGTGTGGCCGGGGCTGGCGATCTTTTGCCTGGTGATCTCGTTCAACCTGCTCGGCGACGGCCTGCGCGACGCACTCGACCCGCGTCAGCGCTGAGAGGCTGAGGCCTCTCGCTGCTCCCGCCGAAGGAATCGGAGGTTGAGAGTTCTCATTTGCTCCCTCTCCCGCTTGCGGGAGAGGGTCGGGGTGAGGGCCGGTGTACCGGGCGGACTCTCAACCTCGCAGTGGTAAACTCCGCGCTCCCGTTTGCGTGCGAAGCGGCTCGCCCAGGAGCCGCGGCAATTCGCCGCAACGCCTTTGTCAACTTCCCTCGTCGATCCTTCCGCGGCCTTTCGATGCTCCGGTGGCTTCGTAGCGTTGCCGTTCACGGCAGGAGCCCAGGCCATGGCCAAAGAAGAATTGATCGAAATGAGCGGCATCGTCAACGAAGTGCTGCCCGACTCGCGCTTTCGCGTCACGCTCGACAACGGCCATATCCTGATCGCCTACACCTCGGGCAAGATGCGCAAGAACCACATCCGCATCCTGGCCGGCGACAACGTGTCGCTCGAACTCTCGCCTTACGACCTGAGCAAGGGCCGCATCACGTTCCGCCATCTCGAACGGCGCGGGCCCTCCACCGGCGCGCCGGCGCGGCGCTACTGAGCCAGGCAAGGGCCCGCCCACTCCGAAGGCGAGCCCGTCACACCGGGCCGACCGGCAGCACCGGCGCCGGCTTGGGGCCGATCAGGCCCAGGCTCAGCGCCGTGCCGAGCAGCACGACGGCGCCACCGAGCACCATCTCCAGCGTCACCGCTTCGCCGAGGTAGACCGCGCCCGAAGCGATGGCGACGACCGGATTCAGAAACGTCACCGACATCGCGCGCACCGGGCCGATGCGCCGCAGCAGCCGAAAGTACAGCAAAAAGCCCAGGCCCGAACTCGCCACGCCGAGGAACGCCAGCTCGGCCCAGGCACGTGCACTCGGGAGAACGCTGGGCCAGGTGACCCACGCGAACGGTGCGAGGAACACGCTTGCGGCGAGCAGCGTGCCCACCGTGATGACCATCGAGTCCACACCGTGCAGGTGCTGGCGCGCGTAGTTCGCGCCCACGCCCCAGAACGTCGACGTGAACAGCACCGCGAGCACGGCGAGCACGCCGCTGCCGGTCTTGAACGACACACTGCCCCACATCAGCATGCCCACACCCGCGAAGCCGACCACCAGGCCGAGCACACGCCAAGCGCCCAGGCGCTCTTTCAGAAAGTAGTGGGCGATCAGCGCCGCGAACAACGGCGCGGTGGCGTTGAGCACCGCCACCAACCCGGCCGTGATGTGCAGCGACGCGTAGGCCAGCAGCACGAACGGCAGCGCGGTCAACGGAATGCCCAGCAACAGCAGTTGCCGCGGGTGCGCACGCAATTCCGGCATTCCGCCACGCCAGATCAGCAGCGGCAGCAGCATCAGCGCCGCGAGCCCCAGGCGCAATGCGATCAGCGGCGCGGGCCCGAACTCCGGCACCGCGGCGCGCATGAACAGGTACGCGGCGCCCCACAACAGGCTGAGCACGCACAGCTCGAAAACGTCTTGGGCGCGCATCGGGCCGGGTTCAGCGCCAACCCATCCGGGCGGATTTGCGGCGCTCGCGCATGAACAGTTCCGAGGGACCGACGTCGCCGCGACGAATCAGACCGGCAAGCGCGAGGCTGTCTTGGCGTACATGCTCGTGCGCTGGGATCATTGGTCGGCTCGACGCTGAGTTGTTCAGCGCGCATTGTGGTGCAGGGGCTGAGGGGAGGGAACGCATCGGGTGTGCGCAGAGATGGGCGTGAAACCACCCTCATCTTTGCGCGATCGGTGCCGCGCCTGCGTGGCAATCTGGGTGCCCCTGAATTTCATCGGAGACTCCGAATGCTGCGCCCCTCGCTCGCCCTTCTTGTTGCCGCCACGATGTGCGTCGCGCAGCCCGCCACCGCCGCATCCAACGGCAACGCAAACGCCAACGAAAACGCCAACGGCCAGGCCAACGGTCACGCCAAGGGCAAGGTCGTGCACGGCGTGGCGCTGGCGTCGCTGTGCAAAAGCTGCGGCGTCGTCGCCAAGGAGCAGACCGAGACGCGCAAGGGCCAGGCCAGCGGTGTGGGCGCCGTGGGCGGTGCAGTGGTCGGCGGTGTGGTGGGCAACCAGTTCGGCCGCGGCGACGGCAAGACCGCGATGACGGTCGTCGGCGCGGTGGGCGGCGCGGTGGCCGGCAATCAGATCGAGAAGAACATGAAGAAGCACACCGTCTGGATCACGACGGTGACGTTCAAGGACGGCACGCAAAAGCGCTTCGAGCGCACCAGCGACCCCGGTCTGCGCGCCGGCGACGTGGTGAAGGTCGTGAACGGCCAGCCGGCACGGCACCGCGGCTGACCGCCCGCCCGGCGCTCAGTCTTGAAACTGCACTGAGCGCGGCGAAGTCGCCGGGCGATGTCGGGCTCGTGCGGCGGCTCAGAACTCGAGAGTTCTGCGCTGCGGCCACGTTTGCCCCTCTCCCAGAAGGAGAGGGACCAAGACCGAAAGACTCTCCGCCGCTCAGGCCTTCAGCCGCTCGTTTTGCGGAAACATCGCGCGCCGCGCCGCGTCGTCCATGTCGGTCTTGAAGGCGTGCCTGTCCTTCAGTGCGGCAGCGCGCTGCGCCGCGGGGCGCTCGCTCACGGCGTCGAACAGGCGCTTCACATGCGGCAATTGCGCCCAGGCTTCGGCGCCCAGCGCGAACGGCACGGCGCGCGCCCAGCCCCACACCGCCATGTCGAGCAGGGTGTAGCGGTTGCTCACCATCCACGGCCGGTCGGCCAGATGCGCGTTCAGGATCTTCCAGTGGCGCCAGGCCTCGAAGTCGTAGCGGTTGATCGAATACGGGTGGGGTTCGGGCGCGTAGTGCTTGAAGTGCACGCACTGGCCGGTGAAGGGCCCGATGCCTGAGGCCACGAACATCAGCCACGAGAGCATGGGGCCGCGGTCTTGCGCCGCCGGCAGGAACTGGCCCGACTTCTCGGCCAGGTAGAGCAGGATCGCGTTGCTGTCGAACACGGTGACGCCGTCGTCCACGATCACCGGCAGCTTGGCGTTCGGGTTCAGCGCCATGAACGCGGGCTGGTGCTGCTCGCCCTTGCGCGTGTCCACTGGAATGGCCTCATAGGGGGTGCCGGTTTCCTCCAGCAGCAGGGCGACTTTCATCGGGTTGGGGGCGAGCGAGTAGTAGAACTTCAGCATGGTGGGTAGGCCTGTGGGGTGGTCGCGCGGTTGGGATCGCGGGCATTGTGGCCCAGCCTGCGATGACCTGGCCCCGAGCCGGTGTGGCGCGTCACAGCAGGTCTGAAAAGCGCGCAGACGCACCCCGCCTCAGGGCTATCCCGAGGCCGCGCCGTGAGGTCGGGCCTGTAGCATCGCGGCCCATGAGGAGGCCAGGGCCCGTCGCGAGCGCCGCGATATTCGTACTTCCGTTGCTGGCCTTGCTCGCGATCTGGGAAGTGGCGGTGCGTGGGTTCGACGTCAACCCGCGCGTGTTTCCCGCGGTCGCTCCGGTGCTCCAGGCCGGCGTCGAAGCGGTTCTCGACGGCACCCTGGTCCGGCACATCGGCGCGAGCCTCGGCCGCATTGCATTGGGCACGCTGATCGGCATCGTGGTCGCCGTGCCGCTGGGCATCGCGATGGGAACGAACCGCGCGGTCTCGCTCTTCTTCTCGCCGCTGCTGCGCTTCTTCTCGGTGCTGGCCGGCATCGCCTGGATACCGATCGCCACGCTGTGGTTCGGCTACGGCTTCGGCGCGATCACCTTCGTGATCTTCAATGCGGTGTTCTTCGTCGTCGCCTACAACGCGCTGCTGGGCGTGACCGGCATCTCGATGCCGCTGCGCCACGCCGCGCTGTCGCTTGGCGCGACGCGCTGGCAACTGTTCACCGAAGTGTTGTTGCCAGGGGCGCTGCCCAACATCGTGACCGGCATTCGCACCGGCCTGGGTTTCGCGTGGCGCGGGCTGATCGCCGCCGAGATGATCGCCACCGATGTGGGCCTGGGCTACATGCTGTTCGTCGCGCGCGATTTCTATCGCACCGAGGTGATCGTGCTGGGCATGGTGATCATCGGCGCGATCTGGCTGCTGCTCGACCGCTTGCTGCTGGCGCCGCTGGAGCGCGCGACGATCGAGCGCTGGGGCATGGTGAGGGCCGCATGAAGAGCCCCGGCAGTGCCCCGATGAGTGCAGCGCCCGTCTCGCAGTGGCAGCGCCTGTGGGGCGCTTATGTGCGCTGGTCGACGCGCAACGCCGCACTCGCGGCGCTGGTGCCCTTCGTGCCGGTGCTGCTGCTCTGGGCCGGGGTTGCGCAGTCGGGCCTCTTCCCGGCCGCGTTCTTTCCCGGCCCGGGCGTGGTGGTCCAGAAATTCGGCAGCTTGATGGCCAACGGCATCCTGCCCGCCTACCTGGAAGACAGCGTGATTCGCCTGGCGGCAGGCACGGCGATGGGCATGGCGATCGGCATTCCGCTCGGCCTGCTCGTGGGTCTGAGCGACCGCGCACATCGGGCGCTCTGGCCGGTGCTGCTGTTCTTCCAGGCGATCGGCGACATCGCCTGGCTGCCGCTGCTGCTGATCTGGTTCGGTTTCGGCCTCACGACGATGACCTTCGTGATCGTCTACACCGTGCTGTTCCCGGTGGTGCTGAACACCGTGCTGGGGGTGCGGTCCGTGCCGCTGGAGCTGCACCGCGCCGCGCTGTCGCTGGGCGCATCGAAGGCGCGTGTGGTGTGGGAAGTGGTGCTGCCGGGCGCCTTGCCCAACATCATGACGGGGCTGCGCAACGGCCTGGGCTTCGGCTGGCGTGCGCTGATCGCCGCCGAGATCATCGTCGGCACCAGCGGCATCGGCTTCCTGATGTTCGACGCGCGCCGCGCCGGCTCGGTGGTCGAGATCATGCTCGGCATGATCGTGCTGGGTGTGCTCTGGTCCATCGTCGACAGCTGGGTGCTTGCGCCGATCGAGCGCGCGACGGGTGAACGCTGGGGAATGGTGACACGATGAAGAGCCTGACGATCGAGCATCTTCAGAAGACCTACTTCGATCCTTTCGCCGACAAGCAGGTGGTCGCCATCCGCGACATCTCGCTGAATGTCGACGCGGGGGACTTCGTGGCTGTCGTCGGGCCGTCGGGCTGCGGCAAGACGACGCTGCTGAACACGATCGCCGGTTTTCTGGCGCCCACCTCCGGCGAGATTCGGGTCGACGGCCGGGCGGTGAGTGGGCCGGGGCCGGACCGCGGCGTCGTGTTCCAGTCGTTCGCGCTGTTCCCCTGGCGCACGGTGCTCGACAACGTGGCGTTCGGGCCGAAGATGCGCGGTGTGCCCAAGGCGCAGCGCCATCAGATCGCACGCGAATACCTCGCACTCGCGGGCCTCGCGCATGCGGCAGAGCGCTACCCAAACGAACTGTCCGGCGGCATGCAGCAGCGTGTGGGCGTGGTGCGCGCGCTCGCCAACCAGCCCGACGTGCTGCTGATGGACGAACCCTTCGCGAGTGTCGACGCGCAAACCCGCATGACGCTTCAGGAAGAGTTGACGCGCATCTGGGCGCAGCGCCGACCGACGGTGCTGTTCATCACGCACGACGTGAGCGAAGCGGTGTTCCTGGCCAATCGGGTCATCGTGCTGTCGCACGGCGCGGTGCTCGACGACATCGCCATCGATCTGCCCCGGCCACGCGCCTGGGGCGCGCTCATCGAAGACGCCGGATTCAAGGCCTTGGCGGCGCGCGTGCTGAGCCAGGTGCGGGCGGCATGAAGCGGCTTGGCTTGTCGGCAAAGGCATCGCCGGCACGGGCGTTCTCGCCATGGGATTGATGCGCGACGCCCTGCGTTCGACACGCGGCCGCATCGTGATGGCCGCGATCGTCGCGCTCGCGCTGTGGAAAATCGGCCTCGTGCTCGTCGCCCCGAGCAAGGTGGGGCCAGGATTCACACCGAATGCGCGCGGCCAGGTCAATGTGCTCGTCACGCTGCGCTGCCCGCCGGAGCGCTTTCACGTGCTGGAGTTTCAGCAGCATGGCCGCGTGTCGGGCACGACCGAGGACTCGATCGAAGTGCGCGGCGTGAACGTCGCGAAACTGAGTGAACTGGCCCGGCCTTACTGGGTCAAGCGCGCGCAGCCGCTGCCCGCACAATGATGTTCCACCCTGAGGAGACTGCGATGAAGAGAAGGATGTTGCTTGGCCCGTGGCGTGTGATCGCCGCACCGCTGCTCGTGATCGCGACACTAACGGCGACGCTGACCTTGGTACTCAGCGCACCACGAACGGCGCAGGCCCAAACGCTCGTGAAGATGAAAGCCGGCATGGTGACCGGCATTGACCAGGTCGGACTGCCGATCGCTCTGGAGCGCGGCTTCTTCGAGAAGCACGGCCTGGACGTGACCGTGGCCCGGCCGTATTCGACAGGAGTCGACGCACTGAACGCCTTGCAAGCGGGCGAGAGCGACATCGTGCAAGTGGGCGTGCCGATGATCGGCGCCGTGCTGCGCGGCATGGACCTGGTGGCGCTGGGCAACTACAGCGGCAGCGCGACCCGACTCGGGTCGGACGCGACGATGGCGCTGGTGGCGCGCGAGGGCTCGGGCATCGACAAGAACAACCTGGCCACGTTGAAGGGCAAGAGAATCGCCGCGTCGTTCGGCACGATCAATCACTTGTACGCGCTCGCGCTGATCGAAAAGGCCGGCCTCACACCGGCCGACGTGACGCTCGTGAACACGCCACCGCCCGACATGACGGTGGCGCTGCTGGCCAAGGGCATCGACGCTTTTTCCGGTTGGGACCCCTGGCCGATCGTCGCGCAGAAAGACGTTCCCGGCGCCTACGCGGTGATCCGTGGCGGCGACGTGATCTCTTACCTCGGCTTCAACGTCGCGGCGCGCGGCTGGGTCGAGAAGAACGGCGAGACGATCGAGAAATTTCTGGCGGCAGTGGCCGAGGCTGACAAGTGGATGCGCGCGAACCCGAAGCTCGCGGCCCAAGTGGCCACACGCTGGATCCCCGGTTTGAAGCCGGACGTGGCCGAAGCCGCGATCCAGTTCAACATCCAACAGAACGACCGGCGCCTGTCGGCGAACAACTACCGCGCTCTTTGGGCCGCGCAAGACCGGCTGAACCGCCTGGGAATCCTGAAGGCGACCTTCGATGTCAACAAACACATCGAGCCGAAGCACATTCTGAAGGTGATGAAAGACAAGCCCGAGCTGTTCTCCGACCTGCCACCGATCCCCAGCGACGTGGCCATCGGGCCGGGGTTTGTGTTCAAGCCTTGATTGCGCCGCCTGGGGGCGCTCTCAGTGCGCAACCGCGCTGAGCAGCAGTAGCAGGCGCCGCAATTCGCCCTGCACCAGCGCCGGAAAACCGGCGCTGCCCCAGCGGGTATCTGCGATCAGCGCGTTCAGGTTCTGCGCCGAGCGTGTGGCGTCCGGCCACTCCTTGGCCAGGCGGTTCGCCACATGCGCAAAGCGCTCGCACAGGGCCTTGGGTCGGGCTTCGTTCGGGAATGCGACGAGCCAGTCGATCGTGGCGCCGGCCAGCATGCGCTCCGCAGCGCTCGGCTTGTCATCCTTCTTTCGGCCGAAGGTGACGGACAGCGGGTCGGCATCGATCGACGCGTCGACTGCTGGTGCCTGCGCCTGCGCCAGCGGCTTGGCGGCCGGTGCTTCGAAGACGACTTGTTCGAATTCGATCGTTCCGGAGGGACGGAATTGGGGCGGGTGGTTCGACATCGCTGAGTCCGCTGAGTCCGCTGATTGTGGTGGCTAGCGTGCGCTCCAGAGCGTGAGCCCGTCACTCGACCGTGACGCTCTTCGCTAAATTTCGCGGCTTGTCGACATCGGTGCCGCGTGCGCAGGCGGTGTGATACGCCAGCAACTGCAGCGGCACCACATGCAGGATGGGGGAGAGCACGCCGTAGTGCTCGGGCATGCGGATCACATGCAGGCCGGTGCCCGCCTCGATGCGCGAGTCGCCGTCGGCGAAAACGAACAGTTCGCCGCCGCGTGCGCGCACTTCCTGCAGGTTGCTCTTGAGCTTTTCGAGCAACGCGTCGTTCGGCGCGATCGTCACGACCGGCATCGCCGAGGTCACGAGCGCGAGCGGGCCGTGCTTGAGCTCTCCCGCCGGGTAGGCCTCGGCGTGGATGTAGCTGATTTCCTTGAGCTTGAGCGCGCCTTCCAGCGCGATCGGGTAGTGCAACCCTCGGCCGAGGAACAGGGCATTTTCCTTGCGCGCGAATTCTTCCGACCAGGCGATCACCTGGGGCTCGAGCGCGAGCACGGCTTGCAGCGCGACCGGCAGGTGCCGCAGGTCTTTCAGGTGTTTCGCTTCTTCGGCGTCGCTCAGGTGACCGCGCACCTTCGCGAGCGCCAGCGTCAGCAGGAACAGGCCGGCGAGCTGCGTCGTGAACGCCTTGGTGGAGGCGACGCCGATTTCGGCGCCGGCGCGCGTGATGTAGGCGAGTTTGCATTCGCGCACCATCGCGCTCGTTCCGACGTTGCACACCGTCAGCGTGTGTTTCATGCCGAGTGACCGCGCGTGTTTCAGCGCGGCCAGCGTGTCGGCAGTCTCGCCGCTTTGCGTGATCGTCACGACCAGCGTGCGCGGGTTGGGCACGCTGTCGCGGTAGCGGTATTCGCTGGCGACCTCCACGCTGGTGGGAATCTTCGCGATGCTCTCCAACCAGTACTTCGCGGTGGAGCCGCTGTAGTAGCTGGTGCCGCAGGCGAGGATCAGCACCGAATCCACTTCCTTGAAGATCTTGTGCGCGTCGTCGCCGAACAGTTCGGGCGTGATGGCCTCCACCGTGTCGAGCGTGTCGGCAATCGCTTTCGGCTGCTCGAAGATCTCCTTCTGCATGTAGTGGCGGTACGGGCCCAGCTCGGCGGCGCCGCTGTGGGCGTGCACGGTGCGGACTTCGCGCTGCACCACCTTGAACGCACCCTCGGGCGTGGCGTGGGTGATCCAGTATTTGCCCATTTGCAGGTCGACCACATCGCCTTCTTCGAGGTAGACGATCTGGTCCGTCACGCCCGCGAGCGCCATCGCGTCCGATGCGAGGAAGGTCTCGGCCTTGCCCTTGTGCGAACCCACGCCCAGCACCAGGGGCGAGCCGTGGCGCGCGCCGATCACGCGGTGCGGTTCGTCGCGGCAGAACACCGCGATCGCGTAGGCGCCGCGCAGCATCGGCGCCACGCGCTGCACCGCTTCCAGCAGGTCGCCGCTGTAGTGGTGGTCGATCAGGTGCGCGATGACTTCGGTGTCGGTCTGGCTGCTGAAGCGATAGTCTTTCGCCTTGAGTTCGTCGCGCAGTTCGTCGTGGTTTTCGATGATGCCGTTGTGCACGAGGGCGATGCGCCCCGCCGTGGCCTTGGAGCCGCTCTTCGCCCAGTCCGCGGCGCTGATGCGCGGCCCGTGCGAAAAATGCGGGTGCGCGTTGTGCACGGCCGGCGCCCCATGCGTGGCCCAGCGCGTGTGGGCGATGCCGGTGCCGCTTTGCACCTTGTCGGTGGCGACGTTCGTTTCGAGCTCGGCCACGCGCGCAGTGCTGCGCGCTCGCCGCAGCTGTCCGTCTTGGTGAACCGCCACGCCGCACGAGTCGTAGCCGCGGTATTCAAGCCGTCGCAAACCCTCAATCAGGATCGGAACAATGTTTCGGGTGCTGACCGCGCCGACGATTCCACACATGATGGGTGTTCCTTCTGGGAAAACGTGAGTTCGGTGATAGTAGGCGTGCCATCATGGCGATTGCTTGCAAAATGTCTTACTTCCTGCAATCTTTAGCCCCTCAAGACGCGCGCTGGTTCCTTAATTCACGAAGACTCTCATCTTGATGGATTCCACCGAAGCAATCGACCTGGACGCAACCGATCTGCGCATCCTCGCGCAGCTGCAGTCCGACGCTTCCCTGACCAATCAGGCCCTGGCGGCGGTGGCACTCACG
>JANOLA010000789.1:0-9032 GCA_031419535.1 Burkholderiales bacterium
TTTCAGGTTCGCCGTGTTGCCCGGGCAGATACCGGTGCAAGAGGTGTACATCATGTTGATCGCGAGCACCTTGCCCTTGATCACGTCGTCGTAGAAGCGGAGCTTGCGCCCCTCGTGGGTGTAGACGACGGTGTTCGGAAAATAGTCGGCGCGCGGCCCGGGGCGGGAGCGGATTGAGCGGTCCGCCGCCGCCACCGCGCCGGCCACGCCGGCCGCGCCGACGATCGAGAACAAGTGGCGTTTCGAGATCATGGGTCAAGCCACCACATCCCACCGGATCATCATTGCGTGATCTTCGTGCGTCAGGTTGTGGCAATGCATCATGTATTTGCCGGTGAAGTCGCTGAAACGCATCAGGACATGCACTTTCTCGCCGGGCTTCAACACGTAGACGTCCTTGCGTCCGCTTTCGTGGGCGGGCGGCGCGACGCCGTTGCGCGTCAGGATTCGCCCTTCGACCATGTGGATGTGCACCGGGTGATGCCAGCCGCCATTGCCCTCGAGTCTCCAGATCTCCGTGGTGCCGCGTTTCACGGTGGCGGTCACGACGTCCGGATCGAAGATCTTGCCGTTGACGGTCCAGATTTCGTTTTCCTTGTCGAATCGGAAGTTGCGGGTGCGCACCACTTCAGCCAGATTGATTGGCGGCAGCGGGCGCAAGCTCGCCGGAACCTGGCTCGGGTCGGCCACCGCGCCGGGGAGCACGTCGAAGCGCAACAGTTGCTTGCCCGCTGCGATCAGGTCGCCGTTGGCGTTGCGCACGTTCGTCAGCGCGTCTTCCGGGCCGCGCCCGTCCTTTTGGATCAGGCGATTCACCAGGAACACCTGGGAGCCTCCGTGCTGCGAAAAATCGATCACGATGTCGCCGCGCTCGGCCGGGGCCAGCGCCACCTTGTTCATCTTCAAGGGCGCGGGCAGCAGATTGCCGTCATTGGCGATGTAGTCGAAGGTCTGGTTCACGCCACCCTTCACGACGTAGACCTCGTAATAGCGTGCCAGACTCGAATCGAGCAAGCGGAAGCGGTACTTGCGCGCCTGGACCTTGAAGTAGGGCTGAACCTTGCCGTTCACGCAGAACTTGTCACCCAGGTGCCCTTTGGTGTTGAACTGGTCGTACGACAGGTAGCCGCTCGAGTCGAACTGCGGGTCGCTCAGTGCGAGCGGAATGTCGTAGACGCCCACGCCGCTGGGCAGGCGCAATGCTGCGGGGTTGGGATCGTTCTCGTTGTTCGAGTCGATGTGGTCGAACATCAGGTGGAAACCGGCCAGGCCCCGATAGACATTGCCGGCGGTGAAATCCAGGCGATGGTCGTGGTACCACAGCGTTCCCAGCGCTTCGCGCGGGTCGCCGTTGCTCGCATCGAATCGGTCGTAGTTCGCGTAGCAGTTCGGGTAGTGATGGTCCTTGTAGCTGCCCGGCGCCGTGAGCGTCGGCCCGGCCTTGGTGGCGCTGTAGTAGTCGGTCGTGAAGCCATCGCTTTCCGACGCGCAGTGCAGGTTGTGCAAGTGGGTCGAGATCTCGGGCGAACCGAACCCTGAAGTGTTGGCCGGCAGTTCGTTCTGGATGCGCACGATCGACGGCTCGCCGTAACGCGAAACGAAGGTCGGGCCGGGAACGATGCCGTCATAGCCCCAGATTGTTTGCGCCGGCAGGCTGGGGTGGAACGAATGCGTGCCTTGCCTGACGCGCAGTTTGTAGGTCTTTTGCACCGGCCAGTTGTTCCAGCCCTGGTGGCTGGCGCGGCCGCACTCGCCGTTGGCGCTATCGGCCCACGCCTGCGGGGGGGGGCTCAAGGTCTCGGTGGCCTTCGGCGCATAAACAGGAAGCGCCACCGCGAACGGCGACGTCGTCGGCGAAACCGGATCCTTGGCCAGCGCGGAGGTGAAGCCGATCTGAGCCGGCAATGCCGTGGTCGCGGTCGCTGCGGCGCCGAGTTTCAACAGGTTGCGCCGGCCTTTGCGCGATGGGGTGGTGTCGTTCATGCTCATCTCATTTCTCCCGGTGATGTTTGTCGAGCTCTCCGCCGATTCCGAGGTGCGGTTCGGCTCTGAGTTCGTGAATTAAGTCCAGTCTAAGAAGTTGCGTCAGCGGGCGCCATCCTGCAAACGTGGGATCGGATCGCCACCCCCTAGGATCGAAATGCGCTTTTCGCCAATGGCGCGCCGATGGGTTCCCAACGGCGCACCGGCATGGCACTGCCACACAGTCGCGGCGCCCGGCCTTGGAGGCTTCGCAAGACGGGGCGGTGCCGGGCGGTGTACGCTTTGGGTTGTGCGCCGCTTGGGCGCTGAGTTGGAGCTTTCAGTGAGACGTCTTCTCCCCATGCTTGCCGCGGCGGTCTTCGCCGGTGGCGCGTTCGCCGCCACCGACGAATTTTTGGACCCCGAGGTGGCGTTCAAGCTGTCGGGGCGCGCGCTGGACACGCCGCGCATTGAGGTTCGCTTCGACATTGCTTCGGGCTACTACCTGTACGGCGACAAGTTCAGCGTCGAAGCGAGCGCGCCCGGTCTGAAACCCGGGTCGCTTCAGATCCCTAAAGGAAAAATAAAGTACGACGAGACTTTCCAGAAGGACGTCGAGACGTTTCGCGACAGCGTGACGCTCACTTTCGCGTTGGGCGAGGGCGTTCAATCGCCCGTGAAGCTGACCGTCGGCAATCAAGGCTGCGCCGACAAGGGCTTGTGCTACCCGCCGACGCAGCGCGCGTTTCGGGTTGATCCTGGTCAAGCTGGGGCGCTGCCGCGCTTGACATTGCTCAGCGAGGCGCAAGCCGCGGCCTGGTCACCGGGCGGCGTCCCAGGGCCCACGCTAGCGAGCGCGGATGCGTCGGGCAAGGCCGCAGGGGCAGGGATCGGAAGTTTCGACTCGGCGCTCGCGTCGAAGAACCTGCTGTGGGTGGCCGGCGCATTCTTGGCTGCGGGTCTGCTGCTTTCGCTGACGCCTTGCGTCTTGCCGATGCTGCCGATTCTTTCGTCGATCATCGTCGGGCAAACGGGCACGCCAACCCGAGGTCGCGGTCTTGTTCTGGCGCTGGCCTACTCGTTGGGCATGGCGGTCGTGTACACCGCTTTCGGCATGGCGGCCGGGCTGCTGGGCGAGGGCCTCGCAGCAACGCTGCAAAACGCCTGGGTGCTCGGCGCATTCGGGCTGCTTCTGATCGTCTTGTCACTCTCGATGTTCGGCGTGTACGAACTGCAAGTCCCTGCCGGCATGCAGTCGAGATTGGCGCAGGCGTCTGGCCGATTGCAAGGTGGCCGCTACGCCGGCGTGTTCGCGATGGGCGGGCTGTCGGCAGTGATCGTCTCGCCGTGCGTGGCTGCCCCGTTGGCCGGCGCGCTGGTGTACATCAGCCAGACGCGCGACGTTGTGCTCGGCGGCGTGGCCCTGTTCGCGATGGCGGTGGGTATGAGCGCGCCGCTGCTGCTGCTCGGCGCGTCAGCGGGAGCTGTGCTGCCGCGCGCTGGCACGTGGATGGAGCGCGTGAAGCATGCGTTCGGCTTCATGTTGATCGGCGTTGCGCTGTACATCGTGGCGCCGGTGCTGCCCCCTTGGGCCGCGATGTTGGCGTTGGCGGCGTTGCTGCTGGCGAGTGCCGTTTATCTCGGCGCGTTTGAGCGACTCGAGCATGCGGTGACACCGCGCCGTGCGATGACCAAGAGCGCCGGAATCTTGCTCGCGCTGCTCGCCGCATTGCAACTGGTGGGCGCGGCATCGGGCGGGCGGGAGGTGCTACAGCCTTTGCTGCACTTGTCGGCGGCGCGCGGCGGCGCGGGTTCGACGGTTGCTGCGGCCAAGTCGCAGCTTGCGTTCCAGCCGGTCGCCAACCTCGAGGCGCTCGACGCGACGCTGAAGTCGTCGAGCAAGCTGGTCATGCTCGACTTCTACGCCGACTGGTGCGTGTCGTGCAAGGAGATGGAGGCTTTCACCTTCACCGACGAGTCGGTGCGCGGCCGCTTGAGCGAAATGACGCTGGTGCGCGTGGACGTCACGGCCAGTTCGTCGGACGACAAGGCCTTGATGCGGCGCTTCGGTCTGTTCGGCCCGCCGGCGCTGTTGTTCTTCCGCCCAGGGGGCGAAGAACTGAGTGCCGCCCGCGTGATCGGCTTCCAGGACGCCAAGACCTTCCTGGCGCACTTGAGCCGGCTCGAGCAGGCCGATGGCGCGCTGAAACTCAGCCAGCGCTGAGGTTGAGATGGGGGCCTGACTGGGTCTGACTGGGATTGACCGGGCCTGATCCTGGCCTGATCGAGGGCCGGCTCAGGCCATGTAGTCGCTCACCGGCGGACAGGTGCACGACAGGTTGCGGTCCCCCCAGACGTTGTCGACCCGGCCCACCGGCGACCAGTACTTCCATTGGCGCAGCGTGGGCAAGGGATAGGCGGCCTGTTCGCGTGTGTAGGTGTGAGCCCAGGTGCCGGTAAGCAGAGCCTGCGCGGTGTGCGGGGCATGCTTCAAGGGGTTGTCGTCGCGCGGCCACTCGCCCGACGCGATGCGGTCGATCTCGGCGCGGATGGCGATCATTGCGTCGCAGAACCGATCCAGCTCGTGCAGCGATTCGCTCTCGGTGGGTTCAACCATCAGCGTGCCGGCGACCGGAAAGCTCAGCGTGGGCGCATGGAATCCATAGTCGATGAGGCGCTTGGCCACGTCTTCGGCTCCAACCCCGGTCGATTCCTTGAACGGGCGCAGATCGAGAATGCACTCGTGCGCGACGCCGCCGCCCTTGATGCCGGCGACGTTGCCGCTGTAGTGAACGTCGTAGTGGTCGGCCAATCGTGCCGCGACGTAGTTCGCCGCCAGAATCGCGGCGTGCGTCGCCCGTTGCAAGCCCTGCGCGCCCATCAGGCGTATGTACATCCAGCTGATCGGCAGCACGGCGGCGTTGCCCAGCGGTGCCGCTGATACCGCGCCGGTGGCTTGGGGCGAATCAATCCCGCCGGTGCGGTGGCCCGGCAGGAAGGGCACCAGGTCGCTCACCACGCACACCGGGCCCACGCCGGGCCCGCCGCCGCCGTGCGGAATGCAAAACGTCTTGTGCAGGTTGAGGTGGCTGACGTCGCCGCCGAACTCGCCCGGCGCGGCAATGCCCACCAGCGCGTTCATGTTCGCGCCATCGACGTAGACGCGCCCGCCATGGCGGTGCACGATCGCGCACATTTCCTTCACCTGCCGATCGAACACACCATAGGTGGAGGGATAGGTGACCATCACCGCCGCGAGGCGCGGGCCATGCTCGTCGCACTTCGCGGCGAGGTCGGCGAGATCGACGTTGCCGGAGTCGTCGCAGCGCACCACGACCACCTGGAGCCCCGCCATTTGCGCGCTCGCCGGGTTCGTGCCGTGGGCAGACTCCGGAATAAGGCACACCGTGCGGCCGGAGTCGCCGCGCGCCTCGTGCAAGGCCTTGATGATCAGCAAACCAGCCAGTTCGCCCTGTGATCCGGCATTGGGCTGAAGGCTCACGCCTTGGTAGCCGGTGGCCTGGCACAACCAAGCCTCGAGTTGCTGGCGCAGCAGCGCGTAGCCCGCCAACTGAGCGGCGGGAGCAAACGGGTGCACGTTGGCGAACTCCGGCCAGGTGACGGGAATCATCTCGCTCGTGGCGTTGAGTTTCATCGTGCATGAGCCGAGCGGGATCATGCTTCGGTCCAGGGCCAGGTCCTTGTCGGACAGACGGCGCAGGTAGCGCAGCATTTCGGTCTCGCTGCGGTAGCGATGGAAGTTCGGATGCTCCAGGTAGGCGCTGGTGCGCATGAGGGATGGGAAAATGAGCGTGCTAGCAGCGGAGTCGACTGCGGCATTGCCGCTGCTCGACCTGGTGGAGGTGCCAACGCCACGGGTCGTGACCGCTCCGGCCAGCGCGGCCCACAGTGCGTCGACATCGTCTTGCGCCGTCGTCTCGTCGAGCGTGATTGAAACGCTGTTCGCCGACGCCTGGCGCAGGTTGTAGCCCGCACTCAATGCCGCCTGCATGGCGGCGCTGGTGCGTGCACCCGTCTCGATGAGCAAGGTGTCGAAGGCGTTCGGGTTCGGCAGATGCCAACCCGATTCGCGCAGGCGCGCGGCCAGAAGCGCCGTGTGACCGGCGATGCGTTGCGCAATCCGCCGCAGGCCTTGCGCGCCGTGATAGATGGCGTACATGCTTGCAACGACCGCGGGCAACACCTGCGCCGTGCAGATATTGCTCGTCGCCTTTTCGCGGCGAATGTGTTGCTCGCGCGTTTGCAGCGCGAGGCGGTAAGCGGGTGCACCTTGGGCATCGACGCTCACGCCGACCAAGCGCCCTGGGAGCGAGCGTTTGAACTCGTCCTTGGTGGCCAGGTAGGCCGCGTGTGGGCCGCCGTTGCCCATGGGCATACCGAAGCGCTGGGTGTTGCCCACCGCAATGTCCGCGCCCATTTCACCGGGAGGAACCAGAAGCGTCAAGGCCAGCAGATCGGCCGCGACGATGGCAAGCGCACCGTGCCGATGCAGGCCGTCGATGGCCGGCCGCAAATCGCGCACCACACCGGTCACGCCGGGGTATTGGAACAGCGCGGCGAAGACTTCGGATCCAATCGAGGCGTCGGCCGGGCCCACCTGAACCGTGATTCCCAGCGGCTCGGCGCGCGTGCGAACCACTTCCAAGGTTTGCGGCAACACGTCGTCGGCGACGAAGAACGCGAGCGACTTCGACTTGCCGACGCGCAGCGCGAGCGTCATCGCTTCCGCCGCGGCGGTGGCTTCGTCGAGCATCGATGCGCCGGCGATGGCCCGGCCCGTCAAGTCGCACACCATCGTCTGAAAATTCACCAGCGCTTCGAGCCGGCCCTGCGAAATCTCGGCCTGGTACGGTGTGTACGCGGTGTACCAGGCGGGATTCTCGAGAACGTTGCGCATGATGACCCCCGGCGTGTGCGTGCCGTGGTAACCCTGGCCGATGCAACTCTTCACCACACGATTACGGGCCGCGATGCCGCGCAGCTCCGCCAGCGCAGCGGCTTCGCCGATGGCGCTGGGCAGGTCCATCTCCGTCTCGCGCGCGATCGATCGCGGGATCACGGCATCGATCAGCGCCTGTGTTGACGCAGCGCCAATCACGGCGAGCATGCGGCGCTCGTCCGCCGCATCGACGCCGATGTGGCGCGCTTCAAACTCGCCGGAGTTCTGGGCGGGCAGGGGGTTCGGTGACATTTCGGGGGCGGGGGCGGTGACGGCGAGCGGGCAGGCGCCGCGCGGCGACGCCGAGCGGATCAGCCCTTTTTGAGCAGCGCGTCGTACCCGGCGCCGTCGAGGAGCTGCTCGAATTCGGCCATGTTGTTCAAGTGAACCTTGAAAAACCAGCCATGGCCCAGAGGGTCGGAGTTGGCAAGCGACGGATCGCCGCGCAAGGCTTCATTGACTTCCACGACTTCACCGCTGACCGGCATGTACAGGTCGGCGGCGGCCTTCACCGATTCGACAACGCCGGCGACGTCGCCTTTCTTGAAGGTCATGCCGACAGCCGGAAGATCAACGAAGACAACATCGCCCAGCGCGTCTTGAGCGTGGTGCGTGATGCCGACGGTCGCGGCTTCATGGTCTTCGATGTTGATCCATTCGTGATCGGGGGTGTACATCGTCGTCACGGTTGTCTCCTTCTTTGTTAGCCGCGGAAATAGCGGTGGGGCGTGAACGGCAGCGGCGTGACCCGCATCGGCTGGGCCTTGCCACGCACGTCAGCGTAAAGCTCATGGCTGGGCAAGGCGTGATTCGCCGCAACGTAAGCCATCGCGATCGGGTGGTTCACGCTCGGCGCCAACGTGCCGCTCGTCACCTTGCCCAGCTTGTGGCCCTGCGCGTCGTGGATCGGCGCGCCTTCGCGAACCGGTATCCGCTCCAGGCCCAGCAGGCCGATTCGCTTGACCGCGGTGCCGCGGGCGAACTGGCCGGCGAGCACGTCCGCGCCGGGGTAACCGCCGGGCCGCTCACCACCCGGGCGCCGGCATTTCTGGATGGCCCAGGCCAGGCCGGCTTCAACCGGCGTGGTGCCGGTGTCGATGTCGTGGCCGTACAGGCACAGTCCAGCCTCCATGCGCAAGGTGTCGCGAGCACCCAGCCCCGCGGGTTTGACTTCGGGCATCGCGAGCAGCGCGCGTGCCAGTTGGCTGGCGTGCTCGGCGGGCACGGAGATCTCAAACCCGTCCTCGCCGGTGTAGCCGCTGCGTGTCACATGGCAAGGCGTGCCGAGCAGATCGAGCGTCGTGCCCGACATGAACACGAGGCGCGAGACGCCTGCGTTGAGCCGCGCCAGGGCGGCGCCGGCCTGCGGCCCTTGCAGGGCCAACAGGGCAAGATCGGGCAGCGGCAGCACGGTGCATTGCTGGCCGATGTGGGTGATCAGGTGCCGGATGTCCGCGGCCTTGCAAGCCGCATTAACGATGAGCAGCAGATCGCCCTCGCGCCGCGTGATCATCAGATCGTCGAGGATGCCGCCGTTGGAATTGGTGAAGTAGGAGTAGCGTTGTTTGCCGATGCCCAGGCCAATCACATCGGACGGCACCAGGTGCTCGAGCGCTTGCGCTGCCTGCTCGCCGACAAGACGAATCTGGCCCATGTGCGACACATCGAACAACGCGGCCGATGCGCGGCAGTGCCGGTGTTCGGCGATGATTCCCGCAGGGAAGCTGACCGGCATCGAATAGCCAGCAAACGCCACCATCTTCGCACCCAGTTCGAGGTGCAGGTCGTGCAGCGGCGTTCTCAGCAAATCGGTGGCGGACATGGCGTGCCTTGTGTCGGAGCGTGCCTCAAGCGAATCGGTCTCTGACTCAGCCTTGCACTCGGCTCGGACCTCGGCATCGCAGTGCGACATCAGTGTAGCAGTGGCACGCCGGTTGCTCGCGTCCAGCGAAGCCTTGTGTGACTGCCTGCGAGACTGCTTGCGAGACTGTTTGCGAGACCGCCGACGCGCCTGCCGATAATGGCGCATGACTGAACCCACGGAGTGGTTACGCGTCGAATCGCTCGACATCGAAGCACAGGGCGTTGCTCACAACGCGCAGGGCAAAGT
>JANOLA010000790.1:0-19374 GCA_031419535.1 Burkholderiales bacterium
CGACACCGCGCTCAGCCGCCGAAAACGCGGCACGGCTCGGGCCGACGTCGATGCTGGTGCGAGAGATGGGCATCGAGCACCTGCCGGCGATCGTCGACGGCGTCGAAGCCGCCCTCCGTACTTTGGCGGCTCCCGATGGCCATGTGAGCCTGAACGGCTCGGCCTGGATCGTCGGCGCTTTGAATCCACACACCCTCTGAATCGTCGGTACGGCAATGATCCGGATCCGCGAAATCGACCACCTCGTGTTGCGGGTCGTCGACCTCGAGTTTGCCATCCGGGTCGGCGCGGAAGGCTCGGGTCCTTCGATCTACGTCAACGACCCGGAAGGGAACGTGGTCGAGCTGAAGGGGCCGCCTGGGGCAATAGCGCGGTGAGGCGCGCGGTCGGTCAGAGTTCGACCAGCGCGCGCTGCAAGTCCGCCAACGTGACCGCCTGTACGTCTTGCGCCATGGGAAACGACTCACTGCCTGCATGCACGACGAAACGCGCCGTCGCGCCGAGGTCGGCTGCGGCGACGTGAAAACCGCGGCTGACGGTCGGTGCGCTGCTGCGCTTGATCTCGATGGCCCAACGTTTGCGCTTGGGCAGTTCGAGCACGAGGTCGATTTCGGCGCCTGCGGCACTGCGATAGAAGTAAGGCTGTGCGGCCACCGGTGCCACGGCGAGCAGGTTCTCGATCGCCCAGCCCTCCCAGCTACCGCCCACGACAGGGTGCCCGACCACGTCGTCGAAGTCGGCCAAGCCGAGCAGCGCGTGCGCGATGCCGCTGTCGCGCACATAGACCTTGGGCGTACGCACCAGGCGCTTGCCTTCGTTGACCGCCCAGGGGCGCAGGCGGCGAACCAGCATCACATCGCACAGCAGGTCCAGGTAGCGAGCGACGGTCTGGCCGCTCACAGCGAGCGAAGCCGCGAGCTTGGCTGCGTTGACGAGCTGGCCTTGTTCGTGCGCGAGCATGGTCCACAAGCGGCGCAGCGTCTCGGCGGGGATGCGCGGGCCGAGCTGCGGAATATCGCGCTCCAGGTAAGTGGCGATGAATTGCTGGCGCCAACGCAGGCTCGCCGCGTCGCTGGAAGCAAGGAATGACTCGGGGAATCCGCCGCGCAGCCACAGGCGTTGTGCGTGGTTCGCGGGCACCTCATTGGCGGTCAGCGGCTGCAGCTCGATGTAGGCGATGCGGCCCGCCAGGCTCTCGGCCGACTGCGCGAGCAACGCACCGGTGGCCGAGCCCAGCAGCAAGAACTGCCCAGCGCGCCGGCCGCCGCGGCGGCGCCGGTCAATCACCCCGCGCAGCACCGGGAACAGGGCGGGGGCGCGCTGAATCTCGTCGATCACGATGAGCCGGCCGGCATGTGCCTCGAAGTACACGGCAGGGTCGGCCAGCTTGGCGGTGTCTGCTGGCGACTCCAGGTCGAGGTACAGCGCTGACGGCTGGTCGCGCACGAGATCCAGAGCCAGGGTCGTCTTGCCGACCTGGCGCGGGCCGAGGATGGCCACGGCTGGGAATTCGCCGAGCAGCTGCCGTAGGAAGGGCAATCGGTGTCGAGTGATCATCATTGCAATTCTTCCATGGAATGGAAACTTTGCAAGATTCCCACGGTGGCACGCTGACCGTCATCGCGGCGGCGATGCCCCGGGCTTGCCCGGCCCTGGGGGTACTCACTGGTCGCGCCTGCGCCCGCGCTCGACCACCGCGATCAGGAAGGCCGGCGCGAGCGCCAGCGCCGGCAGGGACCACGCCAGCGGCATTCCCGCCTCGACGGCGCCGACGACGCCGGCCAGCAGCACGAGCGACGCGCCCCAGGCCCGGTCGACGCGTTGTTTCTGGCCCGCGATCCGCACGCTGAGGATCCACATCGTGACCAGGTAGACGGCCACGGCGGCGGCGACGAGGCCGATCGCGAGCGTTGGCGACACCGCTGCGTGCGCCTGCGCCGCCGCGGCAGCGCCGTCGTTCAACTTCAGTTGATCGGCCAGCACGCCCAGGAACGCCCCCATCGCCGCCAGCGACGCGAACACCGCGAAGTGGCCATAGCCCCAGCCGAAGGCGCGCTGCCGATGATGGTGCAGCACCTGGCCGAATGGCACGAGGAAATACACCCACCACAGCGCGAGCACGAGGGCCATGCTGCCGCTGCCGACCCAGGCCACGTCCCACGACCAGCCGCGCGTTTCGATCACGCCCGCCACCGCGTTGGTCGCGCCGAGCACGCATTCGCCGAGCACGATTGAATCGTGAACAGGCCGTAGCGCTCGGCGATGTGGTGCGCGTGCCAGGGCGTGTGCCCGGCCCGGGCGGCCCAGACCGGCACCGCGATCTCAGCCAGCATCAACACGGCCCACGAGGCATAGCCCCAACTCGCCGGCAGGGCCAGGCGCGCCACCCAGAGCAGCTGCACGAACAGAATGCCCCACACGTAGCGCATCGCCGTGGCGCGGCGCTCGGGGTGCTCGCGCGCGGCGCGCCACCACAGCGCCACCAGCCCGACGCGCATCACGACGAAGCCGAAGGTGCCGATGGCGAAATCGCCTTGCGAAGCCTTCGGAACGCCCGCCGCGAGCACCAGCACGCCCACCATCTGCACCATCGTGCACAGGCGGTAGTGCGCGTCGTCGGTGTCATAGGCGCTGGCGAACCAGGTGAACGTCATCCACGCCCACCACACGGCGGCGAAGGTGGTCAGATAACCCGCCAAGCCCTGCGCCAGGTGGTGCTCGGCGACCGAATGGTGCAACTGCGTGCCGGCGATCGCGATCGCGACGACGAAGGTCAGGTCGAACAGCAGCTCGAGCGGCGTGGAGACGCGGTGCGCTTCGTCGATGTCGCGCCCCGCCATGTGGCGGCGCGGCGCGCGATGTGGTTTCGCGGGCGGGTGGTGCATGCGAGCCCTCAACCGACCAACGTCATTCCCGCCGCCTTCACCGCGCGGGCGTCGAACGTCATCGTCGCCGTACAGCCGGCGTCGCGGGCAATCTGTTCGATCAGGCAATCGGCAAAGTCCGCCCCGCCCGCGTTGAATCGCCTTTGTGCTTGAAGCACCTGGTCGGCACGGTCCATCACGATCTCCTTGCTGCGCAAGAGCGAATCCAGCGCAGCCGACACCTGCTGGCGATTCAGGTCGTACGCAGCCGAGAGAACCCAGACGAGTTCGACGGTCGACACCAACGGCACGAAGCCCGGCTCCTGCGGCGTCAAGCCTTCGATGAGGCGCGTTGCCTTGGGCGACTGCTTGGGATCGTCCTGCATGATGTAGCGCACCAGGACGTTCGTGTCGAGCCCGATCATCGAGATTTCAAAGCCTGGGCCGCGATCGATGAATGCATCGCGTCGATCGACACGCGCCGCCTGACCTTGCCGAACATGCCCTTGAGCTCGCGCACCGAGCGCGTGGCCGCGATCAGCTCGAAACGGCCGGGCTCGACCTGGACGAACTCGACCCGATCGCCCGCCTCGACGTTGAGCGAGCGGCGAACGTCGACCGGGATCGTGATCTGGCCTTTGGTGGTCAGCGTGGCGGTGGACATGAGGATGTGCTCCGTGCTTCCTTACATCATTGTAAGGGTCCTCGGCCAAGAGAGCCGGGCGAGCGGCTGAGCAAGTACACGAAGGGTCAAGAGATTTCGTCGTTCAAGTGGATTGACAAAGCCAGTGTCGAACGCGCTAGTCATGCGTCAGAACGCGTAGCCCAGCGCCACGACGCCGGACGCCGCGTTCGCCTTGCGCGTCAATGGACTGGACTTCGCGTCGCCGAGCAAGCGGCTCGCCGACAGCGCGGTCGTGACCGACGTGCGCGCATCGAACGAATAGCTGAGCGCCAGACTGGCGCGCATGTCGCGCGCGCCGGCGCCGGGCGTGTACACCGCATAGCCGCTGGCGGCGGCCTGCGTGGGCGTGACGCCGAAGTGCGACTGCATGTAGGCGGCGTTCGCGAGCGTCGCCGCCACGCCCGCGCCCAGGCGCCACGGCCGGGGCAGCGCCAGCGAATAGCCGGCGCCGAAGTCGAGCACGGCGCCGTCGTGGTCATTGCCCGATCCGTAGCGCAGCGACGATGTGACAAGGAAACCGGCAGGCAGCATGTAGTTGAAGAACGCACCGGGAGTGGCGGCAGGGTCGATGTCGCCCATGCCGCGCAGCGCGGCGTCGCGCCTCTGCTTGCGGCCGAAGTCGGCGGCGAGGCGCAGGCCGAACTGCACGCTCGGCGAGTCGGAGAAGTTGTAGCCGACGCCGTTCGTGAAGCCGGCGAACCAGCCGTTCGCCCATTGGTAGTCCAGGCCCGGCAGCACCCGGACGCGGCGGTTCTCGGAACCTGCGTAGGTGGGCCCGGCAAGCGCGGCCAAGCCGACCCGGCCGGCGTCTTGCCCCGGTGCGGCGCCGAACAGGCGCACGGCGTCGAAGGCTTGAGCGAAGGCGCTGGGCGCGGCCAGCGCGATGGGTATGGCGAGCATTGCGCGCTTGGAAGAGACGAAGTTGCCGATGCTCATGAGGCCTCCATTCGTGGTTTAGAGGAAGTTGCCGATGGCCCAGCGCGGATTCGGCGAGGCGGCGGTCCACGCGTCAAGCCGAAGTGGCCGCCTGAAAGCGCGCGAGCGTTTGCCGCCGCGCCTGCGCGTGGTCGACCACCGGCCATGGGTAGTGCTTGCCCAGCACGATACCCGCGCCGGCCAGGTCGATGGGGCGTGCAGTCCAAGGCGCGTGAATCGCGGCGTCCGGCAACGCGGCGAGTTGCGGCAGGTAGCGGCGGATGAACTTGCCGGCCGGATCGAACTTTTCGCTTTGCCGTACTGGGTTGAAGATGCGAAACCAGGGCTGCGCGTCGCAGCCGGTGGACGCTGCCCACTGCCAGCCGCCGTTGTTGGCGGCGAGATCGAAGTCGTTGAGGTGTTGCGCGAAGTAGCGCTCGCCCCAGCGCCAGTCGACGCCCAGATCCTTCGTCAGAAAGCTTGCCGTCACCATGCGCAGCCGGTTGTGCATGTGGCCGGTGGCGGCAATCTGTGCCATGGCCGCGTCGACCAGCGGGTAGCCGGTGCGGCCTTCGCACCAGGCCTGGAACAGCGCATCGGCGCGCGCGCCTTGCTCCCATTGAACCCGGTCGAACTTCGGCTTGAAGCAGGCATCCACGACATGCGGGTGGTGGTGCAGGATCTGGTGGTAGAAGTCGCGCCAGATCAGTTCCGACAGCCAGGTGCCCGCGCCGCGCGCCGCGGCCTCGGAGCGATGTTGCATGCGCTGCCAGGCGGCACGCGCAACTTCGCGCACCGACAGCGTGCCGAAGCGCAAGTGCACGGACAGGCCGCTGGGCCCCTGGGAGGCCGGGAAATCGCGCGCGTCGGCGTAGGCGTCGATGCGCGGCAAAAAATCGCGCAGCAACTGCCGCGCGCTTTCGCTGCCGCCGTGCACACCCAGCGTCGCCAGGCTGGTGGATGCAAAGCCGAGCTGGTCCAGCGTCGGCAGCTCGGCGGCAAGTTCGGCGGGAACGGGCGCAAGGCGACTGGCGTCTTGTTCAACCGGATGCGCCTTCAGGTCGCACGGTTCCAGTTTCTTCAGCCACGCGTTCTTGTACGGCGTGAACACGGTATAGGGCGTGCCTGCGGCGCTGAGCACTTCGCCGCGTTCGAAGATCGTGTGGTCCTTGAAGCTGTGCGAGGCCACGCCAAGGTCGCGCAGGGTGGCGCTGACCTTGGCGTCGCGCCGCAGCGCGCCAGGGTCGTCGTCGTGGTTGAAGTAGACAGCTTGAACCTGCAGTGCCTTTGCCAGATGCGCAATCTCCTGCCAGGCCCAGCCCTCGCGCACGATCAGGCGCACGCCCTCGCGCCCCTGCTCGGCGCCTAGGCTTTGCAACTGCCGGTCGAGGCTCGCGACGCTGGTGTGGATGAACTCGACGCGGCGATCGGCGCGAGGCAGCGGCGCGAGGATTTCGCAGTCGTAGACGAACACGCACCAGACCTGCCGCGCCGTACTCAACGCGTGGTGCAAGGCGGCGTGGTCCGCGCTTCGCAGGTCGCGCCGGAACCAGACCAGGGCGCGGTCGTGCGCGATGAGCGGAGCCTTGGATGGCGCATCGGGTTGCGCGTGGGGTACGCCGACGCGCTCGGTGGCAGTCAAATCACGTCGAAGCGCGCCATCATCGCGTGATCTTCATGCTCCAGGTTGTGGCAGTGGAGCACGAAGGGCCCGGTGTGGTCGCGGAACTTGACGTAGACCTCCACTTCGCTGTTCGGCCCGAGCACGATGGTGTCTTTCTTCGCCAGGCCGTCGCGTTCAAGGCTTTGGCCGAAGTCGGTGCCGGTCCCGTCGTATGGCAACTTGCCGTTGCGTTTGAGCACGCGCATGAACTCATGGTGCACATGGATCGGGTGCCACCAGCCGCCGGACTTGTTGATGAGGCGCCAGATTTCCGCCTTGCCTCGCGTCGGACGGGCCACCACGCGGCTCAGGTCGCCGGCCAGCTCGCCGTTGATCTGCCACTGCCCGTTGCCGCGGCCGAACTCGAAGTTGCGGATCGGCAAGCCGCTCAGCTCGGCTGGCTTCACGGCCGGGAACGGGCGCAGCGACGCGGGCACCTGGCTGGGATCGGGCACTGCCTCTTCCAGCCTGAACTTGAGCAACTGCGTGCCGCGCGAAGACAGCTCGGGCCTCTCGAACTTGCCATCGGGGCCGCGGCCGTCGTCCTGAATCATCCGGTTTACGATGTACAGCTCGCTGAACTGCGGGAACGCAAACTGGCTGAAGTCGATCACGACTTCAATGCGCTCGGCCATGGCCAGCATGAAGCTCTTGCGCGACACCGGCCGAGCGAGCAGGCCGCCCTCGGTGGCAATCTGCGTCATCGGGTAGCTCTTGCCGTTCTTGTCGGCGAGAAACATCTGGTAGATGCGCGCGTTGGAACCATTCAGGAAGCGGAAACGGTACTTGCGGCGCTTCACGTTCAGGTAGGGCTGCACCATGCCGTTCACCAGGTACTTTTCGCCCATGAAACCGTCGAGGTTGAACACGTCGTAGATCAGCTCGCCGTTCAGGCCGAACGTCTTCTCCTGAAACACCAGGGGAATGTCGAACTTGCCGCTGGGCAGGCGCAGGGCGAGTGGGGCATTCGCTGCGTTGAGTTCGTCGCCGGTGTCGCGAATCTGTTCGGCGATGTCGGCGGGGGTGTCGGGGCGGATGTGCGGGTTGTCGTAGACCAGAAACATCCCCGTCAGGCCGCGATAGACGTTGTGCGACGTGAAGTCCAGGATGTGATCGTGATACCACAGCATCGAAGGGCGCTCGCTGTGTTCGCACTTGTCGGTCGTGCCGCTGCGCATGTCGTCGATGAAACCCGGGTCGACCATCGGATACGCATAGTCGTAGTGCTCGCCGCGCGCGAAAGTCACCTTGAACGGCGTGCCGTCGGGCAGTGTCATGTCGGTGGGATAGCCGTCGAATTGCGCCGGATGGTGGCCGCCGTGCAGGTGCACCGTGGTGCGCGGTTCGCCGAAACCCGTGTGCTGGCTGGCCAGCGGCAGTTGGTTCTCATGGCGCACGATGGTGCCGCTGAAGGCATCGCCGGCGGTGTAGCGAACGAACGTCGGCCCCAGCGCGTGGTTCCAGGTTTCGCCGGGCCGAAGATTGCCGTCGCGGTAACCCCAAATTTGCGTCGGTGGCAGTTGCGAATGAAACTTCACCGAGCGCACTTCGGCGACGATTTTGTAAAAAGCTGCCTTGCCGCGAACCTGGCTCGCGTCCACATATTGGGCGGCCTGCGGGCTGAGGTTGGGCAAGGGCAGTTGTCCGGGTGTCCAGTCGAGCGCGCGCGGTGCCGGGGGCACCGGCAGCGGGTCGAGGAACGGCGTCGTGACTGGCCGCAATGCCGTCTGGCCGCGCGCCCACGGCGAAAGTGACAGGGCGGCGCCGGCCGTGCTTCCCAAGCCCAGGCGGAACAGTCTGCGTCGATTGACCAAGATGAAAACTCCCGATGTTGTTGATGTCGATGGCGCCGTGAGCGAAGCGCGTGCAGAACCCGGCGCGCTTCAGCTCCAGCGCGTCACGCTTGTAACGATCTGACGTGGATCGGCCAGAGCCGAAATCCGGGCCCAGCGGCCCCGCGCCTGGTTGCCGTACACCAGCATGCCGGTGTGCTGCGTCTTGTCGCGGTCCACGACAGGGTTGCGGTCGTACGCGCCCAGTGCGCGACGGATCGCGTCGATGTCTCGCGGCCGGCCGGTGAGAAACTGCCAACCCGGCCGGGCATCGAAGCGCTCGGCGTAGCCTTTCAGGATCGCCGGGCTGTCCTTGACCGGGTCGATGCTCAGCGACAGCAAATGCACCTCGCGGCCCAGCTTGTTCCCCAGCAGCGACTGCACGCGAGCCAGGTTGGCCATCGTCATCGGGCAGATGTCGCCACACTGTGCGTAGATGAAGCCGATGACAACGCTGCGATTGCCCCGCACCAGGTCGTCGTAGAAGCGCAGGCGCCTGCCGTCCTGGTTGATGAGTTCCACATTCGGAAAATCAGCTTGCCCGGGCGGGCCTGCGCCAGGGGCTGCCTGCGCTGGCGCGCGCAGTGCCAAAGCGCTTAAGCCCAAGGCCGCGCCAATGTGTCTGCGTCGAATCATTTAGTTTCACCCCCGTCGTTCGAATGAAACACAATGTAGACTAAACCTGCGTCAGAGGCGGGTCGAACATGAATTTGTCGGGTTTTTTGGTGTGATATTCAGAGTCAAACCAGAGTCATGCGCGCGTCACTATGATCTACAGCTTAAGAATATGTCACAAGACTTGTCAACGCCAGAAGACGCTGCCCCTCGCTACCGAAGCGGGGCAGTGGCGCGCATGGTGCAAATGCCGGTAGCCACCTTGCGGGTGTGGGAGCGCCGCTACCGGGTAACGACACCCTGCGTCACCGCCAGCGGGCAGCGTTTGTACAGTGCCAACGAAGTGCGGCGCATCGTGTTGCTCAAGCAATTGACCCAGCTCGGCCACGCCATCGGTAGCCTGGCCGCGCTCGGCAGTGCGCAGCTTCAGGCAATCAGGGTCACGCACGCCAGCTCGCTGGCGCAGGCGCAAACCGGCGTGCAGCGGCGCGCCGTTGAACCCGCGCCCGCAGAGGTGCCGCAGGCCTTGCGCCTGGTCGTGATCGGCGCCGCTCTGGCCAGCCGGCTGAACCGCTCTGACGTTGCGCGCCAGGTGAGTCGGCCATTCGAGGTGATCGGCGCATTCGACAGCCTCGAGCAAGCTACTGCGGCGCCTGGCATCGGCGCCGCTCAAGCCTTGCTCGTGCAGGTGCCAAGTTTGCATCCGGTCTGGCTGGCACAGGCACGCGCCGCAGCGCCCGCGCTGTTTGCGTTGCCCATCGGAGTGCTTTACAGCTTTGCCTCTCAAGCCGTGGTACGGCAGCTCACGAATGAAGGGCTGTTCTTGCTGCACGAGACCCATGCCGATGCGGCCCTTGGCCGCTGGCTGCACCGGGTGAGTGCGGCGGTGCGCGGCTCCACGCCGCGCCTGGCTTCGGTCGCCTCGGGCGCGCCGACTCTGCCCCTGACCCTGCCGACGCGGCGTTGGGACGATGCGAGCCTGGCGGACATCGCCGGCCTGTCGTCGACCGTGGCCTGCGAATGCCCGCGTCACATCGCCGAGTTGCTTTCGCTGTTGACGCACTTCGAGACCTACAGCGCCGACTGTGAGCGACTCAGCCCCGAAGACGCCGAGCTGCACGCCTACCTGGGCCATGTCGCGGCGGCGTCGCGAGCCAAGTTCGAGACCGCCCTGCAGCGCGTGGCCGAACACGAGGGGCTGATACTGCCGCCTTAGCCGGTCCTCGCCGGCGAGATCGAACCACTCGAGGCATCAATCGCCGCGCTGGCATCGATCTGTAAAACCGCCGTCGGCGCCGCCAGCTTGCGTCGCAACCAGCGCATCAATGAGCCCAGCAGCGGCACGGTCTCGTACACCTCGCGCGCCGGGTCCCAGTAGTCGCGGTGCAGGGCGATGCGGCCGTCGGCGGCGAAGCGCACGTGGGTCGAGCCGTGGACCAGCGATGCGAGCTTGCCGCCCTTGCGGTGAAAACGAAAATTCCACAGCAGGAAGCAGTTGTCGCCCTCGGTGACGGCCAGCACGACCTGAAAGCGCGGCGCGTCGAGAGCCTGGAACATGTGCTCGAACACCGCGCGGAGCGCGCTTTGGCCCGACACGTCGTTGAATGGATCGATAAAGCGCGAGTCCTCGGCATAGACCTGGTCCAGCCCTGCCAGACTCTGCGGCGTGAGCGCTTCGTAGAACTCGACAACCCGGGCGGCGCGCGGGTCGGGCGGGATTGTGCTCCCGAGCGCCCCCAGGGCTGGGCCAGCCCGGCCCGCCCCCCGTGGGGGTTCAAGCGAAGTGGCAAAGCCACATTCGCTTGAGACCGCCGGCATGGGTGTGACTTTGGGTGGTTTCGTCGGTGCGTTCATGGGTGAGTTCGTCGCTGCGTTCATGCTCATGTTCAGACCCCCGTGGCGCGCTGCACCGCCGCGAAGTAGATGGCGTTTGGCAGGTGCCGGATCATCTTGAGCCAGAGTGTGAAGCGTTTCGGGAAGTGGATGTCGAATGTGCCCTTCTCCCAGCCGCGTACGATGGCTATCGCCGCCTGCTCCGGGCTCAGCAGCGCCGGCATGTTGAAGCGGTTGCCGGCGGTGAGCGGCGTGGCGACGAAGCCGGGATTGATCACCGACACGCCGATGCCCGCGCGGTGCAGGTCGAAGTAGAGAGTTTCGGCCAGGTGCTGCAGCGCCGCTTTCGAGGGGCCGTACGCCAGCGCGTTGGGTAGGCCGCGGTAGCCGGCGGCGCTGGCCACCAGGCTCAGGTGGCCTTGGCGCTGCGCCGTCAGGATCGGCAGCACGGCGGCGAGCAGGTTCAGCGCGCCGCCGTAGTTGACCTGCATGTGGCGCAGCGATTCGTCGAGGTCGAAGTCGGCGACGCGCATCGCGTGGTAATGGCCTGCGCAATACATCGTCAGGTCGATTTGGCCGCGCAGCGCGAGCACGCGCCGCGCCGCGGCGGCCATCGCGGCGCGGTCGTTCACGTCCAGCGGTATCGCGTGGCTGCCAGGATGGGCGGCGACGAAGTTGCTCAAGGCCGCGACGTTGCGCGCCGAGACCACGACCACCGCGCCGCGCGCGTGCAGCAATTCGGCGGTGGCGCGGCCAATGCCCGAAGACGCGCCGATGATCCAGACGACGCGGCCGTGCCAGTCGGCGATGACAGGGTTGAGAGCCACGGTGTCAGACCTTGGTGAAGGACAACAACACGTCGCCGACGCGGATGCCGAATTTGGTGATGACCGCCTTGTTGAGCGCGGTGCGTTCGTCGATGAGGTGGATCCAGTCGTCGAACTGAACTTCGTAGACGCTGCCGCGCGCCGGCAGCTTGAGCGTGTACTGCCAGCGGAACGCCGCGCCGGCGGCAGCGCCACGCGCCTCGCCCACCACGTCGTCGGCGGTGCCGGTGAGCGTGCCGTCGGGCAGCAGGCGCACGCGCCAGATGCGCTGCTGTTTCTCGCCGTCGTCGTAGACGAAGTGTTCGTCCAGCGTGCCCATGTCGCCGACCCAGGTGCAGTCCATCGTCACGACGAAGCGGCGTTGCACCGCGCCGGCGCGGTCGCTCGCCATGCCGTGGGCGATGAGCTTGCCGCTGAAGTACTTCTTGAAGTCGAACATAGGGCGTTGCGCCGCGTAGTCGGCGAGTTGCGGGCCGGCGCAGCCGGCGAGCGCGAAGGCCGCGAACAAGGCTGTGGCACAGGCGGCGGCGCGCCGCAAAAAACTCGAGGCGCGAGCTGCGCGCTGCGAAGGGTTCGCGGCACGGCCTGCGCGCGGCAGCCGTGGCGGGTTCATCGTGCGACCATTCATTCCTGTTCTCCCTTCACGATCCAGCGGCGCCACAGCAGCGCCGCGGCCATGAGCTTCAGCGCGCAGGGCACGGCCACATACGCCAGGCTCAGCGCCTGCAAGGCCTGGGCTTCGCGCTGGCCGGGCTCGTAGCCGGCGAGCGCGAGCAAGGGCAGGGCGGCACCGGCGGCCAGGCCGAGATTCAACTTCGTCGCCGAATTCCACCAGCCCACGTAAACGCCCTCGGCCGCGGTGCCGTGGCCGCTGCGTTGAATCACGCCTGTGAGCAGCGCACCGGGAACGGTGAGGTCCGCGCCCAGCGCGATGCCGCTAGCGATGCACACGACGAGGAAGCCGGCGGTGTCGCCCGCGCCGAGCGTGAGCACCCATGCGAACGCCGCCACCGCCAGACCCATCGCGCCGAGCCACGCGCGCGCCAGGCCGAAGCGGCGCACCGCATGAATCCACAGCGGAATCGACAGCGCCGCGGCGGCGAAATAGGCGCCGAGGAACAGCGCCTGCGAGTCCGGCGCCTGCAAGCGGTCGCGAACGAAGAACAGCACCAGCGTTGCCGGCACCGCGCTGGCAATGCCGTTCAGCATGAACACCGCGAGCAGCCCGCGAAATGGCGCGCATTGCCACGGCAGCGCCCAGTGCGCGCTCGGCAGCTCCCTGCTGGCCGGCCCGCGCGGTGCGGCCGCGAGCAGCCACATGCCCAGCGCCAGTGCCACGGCCAGCACTGTGCTCGCCACACCCAGGCCGAACTGCGTCGGCAAGACGCTCGCCGCCAGCACGCCGAACAGGCCGCAGCCTTCGCGCCAGGCGACGATGCGCGAGCGCTGGAGCGAGTCGCCCCCCAGGCGCGCGCCCCAGGCCTGGTGGATCACGCTCAGCACGCTGAACGCAAGGTAGGTCACGAGCAATGCGACGACCAGCCACACCAGCAAGGCACCGGCGCGCACCGGCGGAAAGAACAGCGCCACGAAGCCGGCCCCGACCACCACCGCGGCACACGCCGCGAGCCACAACGCGCCGTGCAGCGAGCGCGCGAACACGCGGTCCACGGCGCGGCCGATGAAGGGGTCGGCCGCGGCGTCGAAGACGCGCGTGGCGAGCAGCACGAAGCCGAGCGTGGCCAGCGGCACGCCGTAGTTGGCGGCATAGTGGTTCGGCAGCACCACGTACAGCGGCAGTGCCAGAAACGCCAGCGCGAAGCCGAGCGCGCCGTAGCGCAGCCCGGCCCAGGCGTTGGGCAGCGCCGGGCGGTCGATGTCGGTGTGCGGCGCGGTGGCCAGGGTGGGGATGTTCATGCAGGCCCGATCAGCTGCCGGCGCAAGTCGGGCTCGGAAGTGGTCGCGGCCAGCCAGATGCCGAAGAACGCCCGGCCGAACGCCGGGTCTGCCACCGCAGCGGTGACGCGGCTGTTGTGGAAGAAGCGCACGGCTTCACCCGGCAGATGCACGCCGGTCAGGCGGTCACCGTCAACCACATTGGGGAACGCGCGCATCAGCGCGGCTTCCCAGGCGACGGCCTGGCCGTCGCTCATGGGGCCGGCGCGGCGCATCTCGGCGATCGAACGCTGCGCGATCGCGGCGCCTTCGAGCTTGCGTGCGTAGTGAAGTTCGAGCGCGAAGGCATGGTCTTCATATCGTGTTGGCACGAAGGGATCGCCGACCCACAGGCGCGCGTCATAGACGTGCAGGCCGAAGAAGCGCAGCCTGCCGCTGCCGTGAAGGCGCGGCGACGTCAAGGCCTGGGCCACCTCAGCAGGCGGCGCCGCATCGGCGCTTGCCGCGGCGGCAGCGAGCGCCGGTGCCGCGAGCGCCAGCGCCGCGGCCGCGCACAAGCGTCGGCGCGGCAGCACAGTGGGGTGCGCGGTGGGGTGGATCGGCATGTGCATCAGCTGCGCCGCAGCGTGAACTGCACGACGTCGGTATTGCCGCGCGTGAACGCGGCTTCGCAATACGACAGATAGAACCGCCAGATGCGAATGAAGCGTTCATCGAAGCCAAGGCTTTGCACGCGCGGCAGGCTGTGTTGAAACGCCTCGCGCCAGCGCCTCAGGGTCTCGGCGTAGTCTGGGCCGAAGGCGAGCTTGCGCTCGACGCTGAACCCGAAACGCCGCGCCAGCGCCTCGAATTCGCTGACGCTCGGCAGCAGGCCGCCGGGAAAGATGTACTGCTGGATAAAGTCGGTGGAGTGCGCGTAGCGGTGAAACAGGTCGTCGCGGATCGTGATGCTCTGGATGCACGCGCGGCCGCCGGGCTTGAGGCAGCGCCGCAGCGTGTCGAAATAGCTGTCCCAGTATTCGCGGCCGACGGCCTCGAACATCTCGATCGAGACGATCGCGTCGAACGGCTGCGCTTCGTGCTGGCTGGCCAGGTCGCGGTAGTCTTGCAGACGCAGGTCGCAACGCTCGCTGAGGTTGGCGGCGAGCACCTGCTGCCGCGCCCAGGCGAGTTGCTCGCGCGACAGGGTCACGCCGGTGACATGCGCGCCGAAGTCGCGCGCCGCGGCTTGCGCCAGGCCGCCCCAGCCGCAGCCGATCTCGAGCACGCGCGTGTCCCGCGTCACGCCGGCCTCATCGAGCGCGCGCCGCACCTTGGCGTGCTGCGCCCGTGCCAGCGGTTGTGCGTAGTCGCCGTCGAACCAGGCGCTGGAATAGCTCATCGTCGGGTCCAGCCACGACGAATAGAACGCATTGCCGAGGTCGTAGTGGGCATGGATGTTCTTCGTGCTGCCGCGGCGCGAATTGCGGTTCAGCGCGTGCTTCAGGCGGTACAGCAACGAGCCCCACCAGGTGCCGTAGACCACGTGCTCGAGCCGGTCGCGGTTGGCGATCAGCAGCTCCAGCAGCGCGCTGAGGTCGGGGCTGTCCCATTCACCGGCGATATAGCCCTCGGCGAAGCCGATGTCGCCGGACTTCAGCGTTCGCGCCAGCGCATTCCAGTGATGCACTCGCAGCGACGCCGCCGGTGCACCCGCCTTCGGCTGGCCGAAACACCGGCGCGAACCATCCGGCAGGCGCAGTTCGAGCGTGCCGATATCCAGGCGCGACAACAGGCCGAGAACGGCACGCGCGGCGCGTGTGGGTGCATGGACAGGCAGCGCCAACGGCGGCGCGAGATCGAGGCTGGTGGAGTTCATCGTGTGACGAGGGTTTCAGGAGCCGGAGGTTGGCGATGAAAGGGCACGCGCTTGAGGAACAGCCGCAGTGCCTGCCAGTGAATGCGCGCGACGACCATCAGCGTCATCAGCGGCATGCGCCGGAAAGCGCGGCGTGCGCTGGCGCGGGTGAGCGGTTCCAGGGTGCCGCCGATGCGCGTTTGCAGCAACGGGCCGTCGGCGTCATCGTGGTCGATCTGGGCCATCGTGCGGCCGGGCGCTGCATCGGAGCCACCGCCGAGCCGGAAGCGAAAGCGATAGCGGCCCCGCAGCGCGCAAAACGGCGACACGTGAAACACCTTGTTGGCTTCGATCGGGCGGCCCCAGCCCAGCTCCGGCCCACTGAGCAGGTAGCAGTGGCGCTCGCCGAAGGTGTTGTTGACTTCGGCCACCACCGCGGCCAGGCTGCCGTCGAGGCGGTGCGCGTACCAGAAGCTCACCGGGTTGAACACATGGCCGAGCACGCGCGGGAAGGTGTGCAGCCAGACTTCGCCGTTCGCGCCGTCGACGCGGTGCTCGGCGAGTGTCTCGTCGAGCCAGGCGAGGCAATCGCCGCGGCCGTCGCCATGGTCGCTGTCGAAGAACGACAGCGCGCCGAAGCGATTGCGGTGCAGGGCCGCGTCGGGCCGGGTGCGCAAGGCGCGCATCGGCAGCATCAGAAAGTAGCTGGGGTAGGCGAACGCGTGCTGCACCGGGCGCAGGCGGCGGTGCCAGACGCGGCCGAAGCCGATCAGCGCTCCAGGAGCCTGGGCGGCAGAAGGCGCCGAAGCGAAACGCGCGAAAAACGAGGACGGGCTCTTAGCCTCGGTCATGCCGCGCCTCGCTGTGATTTGGAGTTCGCATCGGTGCCCGCGGCGGCCTGCACACCGAGCAAGGCCTGCGCCACCGCCACCCCGGAGCTCAAGCCGTCTTCGTGAAATCCATGGCCGGTCCAGGCGCCGCAAAACCAGGTACACAACTTGCCTTGGATCTCGCCGAGTTGCCGTTGCGCCGCGATGGCGCCGACATCGAAAATCGGATGTTCGTAGTCGAACTCCCGAAGCACGGTCTCGGCGCGCGGCTCGCGCAGCGGATTGAGCGAGACGATCACGGCTTGCTGCCACGGCAGCGGCTGCAAGCGGTTCAGCAGATAGTGCAGGCACACGCCGGATTCGCCGCCTGCGCCCGAGGCTTCGAAGTTCCACGCGGCCCACGCCGAGCGCCGCTGGGGCAGCAGCGCCGCGTCGGTGTGCAGCAGCGCGCGGTTGCGCTGGTAGCGGATGGCGCCGAGCAGCCGGGTTTCATCCGGCGTGGCATCGGAGTGCAGCAGGCGCAGCGCCTGATCGCTGTGGCAGGCGAACACCACGTGCTCGAAGAATTCGACGCTGTGCGCGGTGGTGACCAGTGCGCCCGCGGCGACGCGCTGCACGCCGAGCACCGGTGTGTCCAGGCGGGCATCGTGCAGCAGATTGACGATGCGTTGCACGTAGTTGCGCGAGCCGCCGCGCACCGTCATCCATTGCGGCCGGTCGGTCACCTGCAACAAGCCGTGGTTGCGGCAGAAACTGATCAGCGTCGCCACCGGAAAACACAGCATCTGTTCGCTGGGGCACGACCAGATGCAGGCGACCATCGGCAGGAAGTACCACTCGCGGAATTCTCGGCTGAAGCGGTGCTGCTCCAGAAAAGCGCCGACGGTTTGCTCCGGCGCCAAGGCATCGCCGTGCACTGCAAGGCCGGTGGCCAGCCGATTGAAGCGCGCAATGTCCGCCAGCATTCGCCAGAACCCGGGGCGCAGCAGGTTGCGCCGCTGCGCGAACACGCTCGCAGCACTTCTGCCGCTCCATTCGAGGCTGCGCCCGCGCGCCTGCACCGAGAACGACATGTCCGACGCCGCGGTCTCGACCCGCAGATCCGCGAAGAGCCGTGTCAGCCGAGGATAGGTGCGCTCGTTGTAGACGAGGAAGCCGGTGTCCACGCCATGGCGAATGCCGTCGAGCGTGACGTCCACCGTGTGGGCGTGGCCACCGAAGTGCGCCGCCGCTTCGAACAACGTCACGCGGTGCCCGCCCGCGCGCGTGAGCTCGCGCGCGGCGGCCAGGCCCGCGATGCCGGAGCCGATGATGGCGATGCGTTCCACGTTCGCTCTCCCTCGAAGTGAAGCTCGATGTGAATTGCGCCGGCGCTCAGTTGGGAATGACCACGCTGTCGATGACGTGGATCACGCCGTTGTCGGCGACGATGTCGGTGGCCGTGACCTTGGCGCCGTTCACCGTCACGCCGCCAGCGGTGGCGACGGTCAGCTCCGAGCCTTGCACGGTTTTCACCTTGCCGGCTTTCACGTCCTTGGCCAGCACCTTGCCAGGCACCACGTGGTAGGTGAGCACCGCGGTGAGCTTGGCCTTGTCGGCCAGCAGGGCGTCGAGCTGGGCCTTCGGAATCTTGGCGAAGGCTTCGTCCGTCGGTGCGAACACCGTGAACGGGCCTTTGCCCTTGAGCGTGTCGATCAGGCCGGCGGCGGTGAGCGCCGCGGCGAGCGTCTTGAACGTGCCTGCACCGACGGCGGTGTCGACGATGTCCTTGGCTTGAGCCGACAGCGCGGCGACCGACAAGACGGAGAGGGCGAGAATCTTTTTCATGATGGAGGTTCCTTCAAGTGATGGTGGTTGATGCAGGGAGCCGGCAGTGACTTGAACCGGTTCGGATGAATTGTGAACTAATGAGTTCACCATTGCAACTCAATGGTATTTACGGGACCAACACGGTCACAGTGAGACCGTATCGACCACCAGATGCTCGGTGCGGTATACAATGGGGCATGGCGAAGGTGTCTTTCCGAGAGCAGGTGCTGCAAGCGCGCGAAGGCGCCATCGTGTCCTCGGTGAACCGCCTGCTTGCCGACAAGGGCTACGACGCGATGACGGTCGACGAGGTCGCCGCCGACGTCGGCATTGCCAAGGCGAGCCTGTACAAGCACTTCGCATCGAAGGAAGACCTGGCTGCCGCGGCGATGATCCGCGTGCTCGACCAGGCGCTGACCTTTCTGGCGGGGCTGGAGACGCAACCCAAGGCGAGCGCGATCGAGCGCCTGAAGGCCGTGGTGCGCTGGACGATGGAGCTTCAGCTCGCCGGCGAAATGCCGTCGCTGCCGGCGCAGAACTCGACCCTGCGCGCGGCGCTCGCCGCGAACAAGATCTACCTCGACCGCTTGATTCTCGTCAGCGAAAAACTCGGCGAGTGGATCGTCGCCGGGCAGAAGGCCGGGCAGTTGAACCGCAAGCTGCCCCCCGAGATCATTCTGTACACGCTGTTCGCGCGCGCCTGCGACCCGGTGCTCAGCCTGCTCAAGGTGGGCCGCAACTACAGCGATGAGCAAGTCATCGACATGCTGCTGAGCACGTGTTTTGAAGGGCTGAGCGGCAAATAACGTTGCGCGCAGCGCCGCCGAGCTGACGGTGCCGGTGCGGGCTCTGTCGCGATTGGCGCGATTGGCGCGATTCGAACGACTGGGCTAATCGGCCACGCCGAGCTCGAAATGCGCCACGCGCCACAGCCGCGCAAGCGCGAAGAAATACAGCGTGAAAACCAAGCTGCCCCACCACTCGGTGGTGTTTTGCACTGCGTCGCGAGTGGCGGCGCCTGGCAAGGCCAGCGGCAGCAGCGAGTTCGCCAGGCCGAGCAGCGGCAGCGCCACGCACAGTGCGAGCATCGCGCGCACCAGCGCGTGATCGCGCCAGCGGCTCGCGCGCAGCGCGCCGGTGGCGCACACCATCGCCAGCGTCGTGCCGCCGAAGTAGACGACGATGCCGTAGCGGCGCATCCAGCGGTAGGTGTCGCCCTCGGTGCCGAGGAAGGTGCCGTAGAGAACGAGGAACATCGCCGCCAGCAGGCCGATCCACGGCAGCGCGCGCAAGCCGGTTGCAGGGCGCGTGCCGGCCGGCAATGCGCTGCGCAGCCACACCGCGCACAGCCACCACACGAGCCCCTGCAACGCCGCCGCCGGCAGCAGCAAGGCCCGGAACAGGTAGTTCGGCAGACCGTGGCGCGCGGCGCGGCTGATCGAGATGCAACCGTCGATGAAGGGGTTGCACGCTTCCACCAGGCCGAGGTGGATCGACAACGGGTAAGCGATCGTCGTGCCCAGCAGCGGCAACCCACCGGCAAGCAACGCCAGCGGCCAGGTGGGCAGGTGCGGGTTCATCGCGCGATTGTTCCACCCTGTGGGTCGCGCCATGTCGCCGCGGCGCGCCACCCGGTCGAAACGGCGCCGTCGCCGCGGCGCCGTATCGCTTCGTCAGCTGCCGATCTTGCCGCCGTCGTTTTTCGTGATGACCACGCAGCACGAGCGCGGCCGACCGTCGGCGCGGAAGTCGGGGAAGTTGCTCACGG
>JANOLA010000791.1:0-8572 GCA_031419535.1 Burkholderiales bacterium
GCGCCGGTGTCGCATTCCAGGCGCGCTGCACCGAGCGGCCGGCGCGCCACAGCGCCAGCGCCGCGGCCAGCGTGCGCAGCACGACGCGCGGCATCCACAGCGCCAGCACCGCCGCGGGCGCGAGCACGGACACGAGTGCGAGCCCGGGCCGGCCACGCATCGCGCTCCACAATCCAAGGCCGCGTTCGACCCAGACCGAGGCATGCAGCAGCGGTTCGAGCGACTGCGCGAGCTGCACGCGCTGCTGTTGCGCGCGTTGCACGAGCAATTCGCGGCGCGCCGCTAGCAGCAAACGGTACTGCGCGCTGGTCACGGCGGAGTTGTTTCGGCCGGGGCCAAGGCGATACGGTCGCGCTGCAACTCGGCCAGCGTCGTTGCCAGCAACTTCGGCTTCGCTCTCGCCTTGTGCCGCCACGCGCCCGCCAAGCCCGCACCGAGCGCAAGGAACAGTGCGGCCTCGAGCGCCAGCACGAGCACTCGGTTCTCGTCCCAGAACACCAGCACCAGCAGCAACGCGGCGAGCACCAGACCCAGGCCCAGGAAGAACAACGCAGCGCAGGCGTAGAGCAGCAACTCCGAAACGCGCAGGCGTTCCTCTTCGAGTTCGGTCGCGGCGAGCTGCAGGCGTGTGTGCCCGATCTCGACCAACCCGGCCAGAGCCGCGCGGGCCGAGCCCAGCAGGCCCAGCGGCGGCGGCTTATCCAAGCGTGACCTCGCGCGCGCTCAATCGAAAAGCGAATCGCGCAATTCGATCTTGAACCCGAAGCGCGCGGCGCGCCACGTTTGCGTTACCGTCGAGCGATCAGCATGCCGATCAACAGGCCCACACCCGCGGTGATGCCCATCGCGGTGTAGGGATGCTCGTGCACTGCCTGATCGGTGGCGCGCGCCGCGCGTTTGGCGTTGTAGACCGCAGTCTCTTCCAGGCGGCTCAATTCGGCCTTGGCGCTTCGCAGTTGAGTCTCGAACTTGTCGCGCGCGGCATTGAATTGCTCGCTGCCCGTGCGCTGCGCGTTTTTCAGCAGGTGCTCGGCTTCGTCGACCATTTGCTGCAGGCTGTGCGCCAGGCGGTCGCGTGCGGTTTGATCGGCCGTGGCGGCGGGGGTGGTGGTTTCCATGGTGTGTCCTTCCGGGTGGGGTGTTGCTTGGCTGGGGCCGCAGGCTTCATCGGCATGCACATCGAGTCGGTCTGCACGGGGTACGCCCCAGTGCTCCCTTGAGTATTGAACGGCACACCGCGGCAGCGCGTGTTGACGTGGCTCAAAGGCGCACTCGGGGATGCGGGGTCACGGGAGCCGCTGCTACGGCGTTGGATCAGAGCATGGGTAGCACCGCAGTGGCTTCGAGTTCGATCTTGCCCGGGTTGTCGAGCAAGTCGGCAACGAAGATCATGCTCATCGCCGGGTAGTGCGAACCCATCTTATTGCGCCAGATCGCGCCGAGCGCCCGGCGCGCAGCGAGGTAGGCCGGTTTGTCGCAGCAAAACGCCGTCATGCGGCAGATGTGCCGAGCCTCGCCACCGGCCTGCGCCAGCACGGCCAGCACGTTGCTCAGCGCCTGTTCGAATTGCGGGGCGATTTCCGTCGACTCGAACTGTTGCTGCGCGTTCCAGCCCACCTGACCGGCGATGAACACGATGCGACCGGCCGGCGCGGCGATGCCGTTCGAATAGCCGATCGGTGCGGCCCAGCCCTCGGGAAGAAGCACTTGCATCGTTGAAGTCCTCAGTCGGAGTAGCGTGGGGGATCGGGATCGGTGGCCCAGTCGCGCTCGGGCAGCGGCAACTTGTCGAGCCAGGCTTGCACGAGGGCGACGTGCTCCTTCTCCTCGGCTTGCAACTCGAGCGCGGCGCGGCGCACCGATTCGCTGGTCGTCGCCTGCACCAGCGCGCCGAAGAATGCCTCGGCACGCTGTTCCGCGGCCAGCGCCAGCTTCAGCGCGTGCCAGGGTCGCATGAGGTAGTGCACTTCGTCGATCGGCACCGTCTCGGGGGCTTCTCGCTCCGGCCACGCGAAGGGGTCGGCGGCGGGTGCGGTGTCTGGCGTCCAACCCATTTCCGCCATGATCTGCTCGGCGTGTTTGCCCTCGTACTGCGCCATGCTTCGAAACAACGTCGCGACTTCGGTGTTGTTGTGGGTTTCCATCGCGTCGGCGAAGTCGCTGTAGCGCTGCACTGCCTCGAGCTCCATCGCAAGCGCCTGCGCCATGAACTCGACCAGCGTGCGCTCGCGGAAGTTGAAAATCGACCCAGGCTTCAGTGTTTCGGTGCTCATATCGCAAACTCCGCTTCGAGGTCGGCCACGGCGCACGTCGCCTTGCCGGGCCGTGCCGGATACGGCGTGCGCTGGCCGGCGTAGAGAACGCCGATGTTGAAGCCGTCGTCGGTCATGATGCGCCGCGCGGCGCGCGCGGCGTCGTCGGTAGGCTGCACCGCTGCCGGATGCACCAGCCCTTTCCATTCACGTTGCTCGGGCCGAAACGTGACGCAAGGGCTGAGGACTTCGATGAACGCGAAACCCGGATGGCGTATGCCCTGCGCGATGATGTCGGCCGTGCCGTTCGGATCCCCCGAAAACGCGCGGGCGACGAAGCTCGCACCCGACGCCAGCGCGATCACCAGCGGGTGAAACGAGCGCACGCCGGTGCCGCCGGGCGAGAGCTTGTTGTCCCAGTCGGGTTCGGTGGTCGGCGACGCCTGGCCCTTCGTCATGCCGTAGACATGGTTGTCCATCACGATATAGGTCAGGTCGACGTTGCGCCGGCAGGCGTGCATGAAGTGATTCCCGCCGATCGAGTAGCCGTCGCCGTCGCCGCCGGTGACGAGCACCGTCAGATCGGGACGCGTGACCTTCAGCCCGGTGCCCGCCGCAAGCGCGCGGCCGTGTACGCCGTGGAAGCCGTAGCAGGTGGTATAGGCGGGAATTCGCGACGAGCAGCCGATACCGGAGACGACGGCCACTTCATGCGGCGGCAACTGCAGCGCTGCCAGCGCCTTGGTGATCGCGCCGAGCACAGTGAAGTCGCCGCAGCCGGGGCACCAGATCGGTTTGGTGCCCGACTTGTAGTGGGCGGCCGTCATGACGGCTTGCGGCGGAGCAACGTCGTTCATGCGAATTCCTCTTCGGGGACGTTGGCGCGCCGCCATTGCATGATCGCCGCCGTGAGTTCACCCGGGCGCAGCGGCAAGGGGCCCGGACGATGGAAGCTCGCCGGCCGGCCCGGCAGGTCGTGCATGGCGCGCAGGTAGCGGTACAACTGCGCGCCGTGGTTCTGCTCGACGATCAGAACTTGCTTTACACCGCAAAGGGCTTTGGCCAGCCGCTCGGGCAACGCCGGTGCGAGCAGGCGCATCGCGATCAGCCTGACGTGGACGCCTTGCGAGGCAGCGCGCGCAACCGCCTCGCGCACGCTGCCGGTGACCGAGCCGAACGTGATGACCGCGGCATCGCTCGGTTCGCCGTCAGCGTCTTCGATGTCGGCCCAGCGATGGCCGTAGTCGTACAACGCCAACTTGCGTTCGCGCTTGTCGAGCTGCGCGCGGTGATCGCGCGCCTGGCTGCTCGGGGTGCCGGCTTCGTTGTGTTCGAGTCCGTCCGCCGTATAGGCGGTGCCGGGCGTGCCGGGAATGGCCATCGGCGAGACGCCCGAGGGGGTGTCGCGATAGCGTTTGTAGTCGGGCGTGTTGGCTGCCGCCGTCAGGCGCGCGGCGGTTGCTCTGGTGTCATCTCCGGTGTCATCTCTGGTGTCATCTCCGGTGTCACTCGCGGCGCCGTCGGCAAGCTCGAACGGCCGGTCGATGATCGCGCGAGATTGGCCCATGAATTGATCCGATAGCAGAATCGCGGGTGCCTGCAGCGCTTCGGCGAGCTGCACCGCCCACTGCGTCGTCGCCAGGCCGTCGGCGATCGAGGTCGGCGCCAGCACCAGGCGCGGCGCGTCGCCGGGCAGGCCGCTGACGGCGAACGACAGATCGCCCTGTTCGCTCTTCGCAGGAATGCCGGTTGAAGGGCCGCCGCGCATCACGTCGACGATCACGATCGGCACCTCGGCGCTGACTGCCAGGCCAATCGCCTCCGTCATCAGCGCCAGGCCGGGGCCGGCGGTGGCGGTGAGCGACGGCACGCCGCCAAACGAGGCGCCGATGATCATGTTGACTGAAGCGAGTTCGTCTTCGGCCTGCAGCAGCGTGCCGCCGACCTTGACCAGCGCGGGCGCCATCCACTCGAGCAGTTCGGTCGCCGGCGTGATCGGATAAGCGGCGACGAAACGCACGCCGCCACGAATCGCACCGAAGCCGGCGGCCTCGTTGCCGCTGATGAGCCAGCGCTTGCCGCTCGCCGCACCTGCGGCGAGCCGGGCCATCTCCGTGGCGTCGAACCGCGCCAAGGTATCACCGCTGATTCCCGCCGCCGCGGCGAGACCCGCGCGCAACGCCGCGAGATTGGCCTGTAACCCAGCGTCGCCGCGTTTCCAGGAGGCGCGCAACGCGGCCTCGAGGGCTTGCTCGGGAATGCCGGACAGGCCACCGGCCAGGCCGAGGGCAAGCATGTTGGTCCAGCATCCGGGAATCGCCTTCGCCATCTTCTTCAGCGCCAGCGCCACGCAGCGCGCGCCGCTGCTGCTGAAGGCCTCGGGGGCATCGCCCTCGGCGGCGTCGCCGATGACAAGGCTGGCCGCCCGCAGCGGAATCTCGTCGGCGAAACGGTTCACGTTCTGCCAGTCCATCGCCAGCAGCAGATCGAAGCTGTCGTCCAGCGAGTCGATGGGCCGGTGCGCGAGGCGCAACAGCGCCGCGGCCTCGCCGCCGCGGATCTGCGGCCCGCTGGTGCGCACCATGAGCCCATACAGTCCGGCGCGCGCAGCGGCGTCGAGCAGCATCGTGCCGGCAGTCATGACGCCGCTACCGCCGCTGCCGGCGATGGCGATCGACACGGATTCGCCCAGCGACGCGCCGTTCGTCGAGTTGCGGGCGGCGCCGCTGGCATGGCCCGGGCGAGTGCGCTGTTCAGCAGTTTCCATGGCATGCACGCTGCGTTCCTTCAAGTCGGATACGCCGAGTAAACCGGCTGATCGGCGTCTGAACTCTGATGTGGATCAAGTTCTGCGCATTTGGCCTCGCCGATAATTGCCAATATTGGTATTCAGGTACCACAATGCCGGAATAGGTCGACGGAAGGATGAAACCGATGAGCATCGAAGCCCACCGCTGGTTGATGAAGGCTGTGAACACGCCGCTCGAATGCGCCGCCTTCGACGCGACTCCGGGCACGGGCGAGGTCACTGTGGCGGTCGCCGGCTGCGGCGTGTGCCACACCGACCTCGGCTACTTCTACGACGGCGTGCGCACCAAACATCCGCTGCCGCTTGCGCTCGGCCATGAGGTCAGCGGGCGCGTCGTGGCCTGCGGCCCAGGCGCGCAAGACTGGCTCAACAAGGCGGTCATCGTGCCGGCTGTCCTGCCGTGCGGCGAATGCGATCTCTGCCAACGCGGCCTCGGAACGATTTGCCGGCAACAGAAGATGCCGGGCAACGACATCCAGGGCGGTTTCGCGAGCCACATCGTGGTACCGAGCCGCGGCCTGTGCGAAGTCGACGAAGCGCGCCTGGCGAAGGTCGGCCTCACGCTGGCCGAGGTCTCGATCGTCGCCGACGCGCTGACCACGCCGTACCAGGCGGTGCGCCGTGCCGCCCTGGTTGGCGACCCCCAGCGGCCCGGCGCCGGCTTTCCACCCGGCAGCCTGGCGATCGTCGTCGGCGCGGGTGGTGTCGGTGGCTATTGCGTGCAGGTGGCGCGGGCCTTCGGTGCAAGCGTCGTCGCGATCGACGTCGACGAGACCAAGCTGGCGGCAATCGCCCAGCATGGCGCCGCGCTCACGCTGAACAGCCGATCCCTCGACGTGAAACAGATCAAGCACACGATCTTCGACTTCGCCAAAAAGAACGGCTTGCGCAGCACCGAATGGTTCATCTTCGAATGCTCGGGCAGCGCGGCCGGGCAGTTGACGGCGTACAGCCTGCTCGTGCACGGCGCCACGCTGTCGGTGGTCGGCTTCACGATGGACAAAGTGGAGTTGCGCTTGTCGAACCTGATGGCCTTCGACGCACGTGCGATCGGCAACTGGGGCTGCCCGCCCGAGGACTACCCGGCCGCGCTCGAGCTCGTGCTCGACGGCAAGGTGCAGATCAAGCCGTTCGTCGAAACCCATGCGCTGGCCGACATCAACCAAGTGTTCGCCGCGGTGCATCACCGCGATATCAAGAGACGTGCCGTGCTCGTCCCGGCCTGACGTCAACCTCACGCCCGCCCGACAACCTTTCACACCGAGGAGCCCGAATGAACGCGCCCGACAAACTTCTCCCACCCCTGCGTGACTTCAAGAACCACGACCTCGTCGACGACATCGCCAAACCCGGCATTCGCTTTGAAAAGCGCCCGGCGAAAACGCCCGACGGCGCCGTTGTTCCGGGCCTGTTCAACGCCTGGATCACGCTCGACAACCCGACCCAGTTCAACTCGTACACGACGGATATGGTGAAGGGCGCGATTCTGGCGTTTCGCGCCGCGTCGAACGCGCGCGACGTCAGCTGCGTCGTCTTCACCGGCGCGGGCGACAAGGCTTTTTGCACCGGCGGCAATACGAAGGAATACGCCGAGTATTACGCCGGCCAGCCGCAGGAGTACCGCCAGTACATGCGCCTGTTCAACGACATGGTGTCCGCCATCCTGGCGTGCGACAAGCCGGTGATCTGCCGCGTCAACGGCATGCGCATCGGCGGCGGCCAAGAGATCGGCATGGCGTGCGACTTCTCCGTCGCGCAGGACTTGGCGCGCTTCGGCCAGGCCGGCCCGAAACACGGCTCCGCGCCGATCGGCGGTGCCACCGACTTCCTGCCCGTCATCGTCGGCTCTGAACGTGCCATGGCCGCGTGCGTGCTGTGCGAGCCGTTCTCGGCGCACAAGGCGTACCAGATGGGCATCTTGACGGACATCGTGCCGGCGCTGAAGGTGGACGGCAAGTTTGTCGCGAATCCGCTGGTCGAGACGCAGCGCTTGTTCGACGATTTTGGCCGCAACGCCTACGGCGAAGCCAAGACGGGCGACGCGCAGAAGGCGGGCAAGGCGCTGCTCGCGCGCGGCACGCTGGACCTGTCGATGCTCGACGCCAAGGTCGAGGAGCTGTGCGCCAAGATCCTGCTCACCTTCCCCGATTGCACGACGAAGACGCTCGAAGAGCTGCGCAAGCCGAAGCTCGAGGCCTGGAACCGGAACAAGGAAGACGCGCGCGCCTGGCTCGCGCTGAACATGGTGACCGAAGCGCGCAGCGGCTTCACCGCGTTCAACGAAGGGCCCAAGGACGACCGCGAAGTCGACTTCGTGCTGCTGCGCCAGAAACTCGCCGCCGGTGAGAGCTGGGTCGGCCCGCTGCACGACTCGATCCAGCCCAAGGCGAAGCGGCATGGCTGATCGCGTACATGCGGCGCCTGGGCACACGCCGCGCGTCGAATCGTCCGGCGCGCAGCCGGTGCAAGACTGGCTCGAACACGGCGACGCGCTGCTGCGCCTGCGCCTGAATCGGCCCAAGGCGAACCTGGTCGACGCGGACATGATCGCCGCGCTCGACGGCGCGCTCGTCGCCTGGCACGCGCGAACCGACCTGCGCGGCGTGTTGCTTGATGCCGAAGGCCCGAACTTCAGCTTCGGCGCCAGCGTCGAAGAACACCTGCCCGCGAACTGCGCCGCAATGCTCGTGTCGCTGCACGCGCTGATCCTGCGCATGCTTCAATTCCCGGTGCCGATTCTTGTCGCGGTACGCGGTCAATGCCTGGGCGGTGGGCTCGAAGTCGCGCTTGCCGGTGGCGCCATCTTCGCCGCGCCCGACGCGATGTTCGGCCAGCCCGAGATGAAGCTCGGCGTGTTCGCGCCGGCGGCATCGGTCCTGTTGCCCTACCGCGTGAATCAGCCGGCAGCGGAAGATCTGCTGTTCTCGGGGCGAACCATCGGTGCCGCGGAAGCCAAGTCGATCGGCCTGGTGCATACCGTGTTCGACGATCCGCAAATCGCCGCACTGGCGTATTTCGAGCAGCACCTCGTCAACAAGAGCGCGGCCGCCCTCGCCTGCGCGGTCAGCGCGGCGCGCGCTGCGATGGTCCGCGATGTGCGGCAGCGTCTCGCCGAGGTCGAGGAGTTGTACCTCGAGCGACTGATGAAGACGCGCGACGCCAACGAAGGCCTGACTGCCTTCCTTGCCAAGCGCAAGCCGCATTGGGAGCATCATTGATGACCACCATCCCGATTTCTCCCGTGGTGCCCATCGTCGAGCGCTGCCAGCAGCTCTTCGAGGACCTCGACTTCAACGCCGTCAAGCAGTGGAAGGCGGCGCTGCCGGGGCGCAAGGCGATCGGCTACATGCCAGTCTACGTGCCGCGCGAACTCATCCACGCCGCGGGCATGCTGCCGGTGGGCATTCTCGGCGGCGGCGATGCGCTCGAAGTCATTCAAGGCGACGCCTACTACCAGAGCTACATCTGCCGCATCCCGCGCTCGACGATCGAACTCGGCCTCACCGGGCGC
>JANOLA010000792.1:0-4560 GCA_031419535.1 Burkholderiales bacterium
CGTCGTCAAGCGACGCCCGCCCGCCGCCGTGGACAACTCTTCACCTGTGGCACAACGGTAGGGTTCCACTTATCAAACCCGGTTCCGTGTTCAGACAACCGGAGCCACCTCTGTAGTCCTTCGAGCTACTGTGGACTGGTCGTACATGGCCGTCCAGCGACGCAAAAGCTTTGCGTCCGATCGGTCACTGCGCCCACATCGCCGGACCTCAACGCGCCAGCCCCGTCCTCAGCAGTAGGGCCCGCTGCACACGCAAGGCGTGATGATCGTCGCTTCTTGCACGAATGAAGCCAGCGCAATGTTGAAAGCCTGCCGCAAGTTGACTTCAGCCGGCAAACCTCGACATCAACTGGAACACGACCACGTCACCACTGGCTTGGTCCGACATCTGGCTCGCCAGGCTCTTGGCGGCTTCGAAGGCCGCATCGGCGCTGCTCGCTTCGACCATCGCCACCGCGTCGGCCGCGGCCGGCGGAGCGCCCGCCGACAGCGGAGTCGACAACCCGACATCGGTGCGCAGCAGACTCGCGCGCACCACATGGTCGCGCTCGGCCGCGGCCGTTAACTGACTCGCGATCGTTCCCGGCTGCCAGCCGCCGGCGCGCACCACGAACAGCGCCAAGGCGCCGCCCTCGGCATCGCCGACGTCGACAATCAACTCGCCCACACGCCGCTGCGTCTCCCGCATGCGGGCGAAGTTGCGCAGCGACCATTCGGTCTGCTGCGTGAACGCTGCTCGGTAGGCCGGGCTGCGGAAGACCTCGAGGCTGTCGGTGTCGTACAGCGCCAGGTAGGGCCGCGGGCAACTGACGAGGGCGCGGAAGCGCCGGGCGTGGCGAAAACCCGGGATCGCCATGCGCTCCTGCATGTGCTCGCGGTCGTACCAGCGGTTGAAGTCGAGTTCGTGCGCCGGATCGACGTCGGTCCAGACCGACAGTTGGCCGGGGGCTGCGATGGGAAGGCTGCTCATTGGCGTCAAGTCTGCGGTATCGCCGTCGCGGCGTCTAACAAGAAATTGGAGCCGGCGGTCATCGTGTCTGCTTATCGCAGCGGCGAATTGGCACCAAGTGCGCCCGATCCGATGGGGCTGCGCTCAGTGCCGCGCCCGGGAGGCCATCGCGACCGCTACGGTCTCGAAGCTTCTTCGCGCGCCCGCCGGCTGTTTGCCACCGTCCAGTCGTACGGCGTGAAACGCACGTCCCAGTCGAGCGGTGCCGGCTGCGGTGCGTAGCGGTTCGCGAAGTCGATCGGGTTGCGGCCGTGCGCTGGAACGAAGTCTTCCGGGTAGAACTTCAGGATTTCGCTGAGCCAGACCACGCGGGTCGACGCGTCGGCGCGGAAGTTTTCCGGCCGCGCGAAGAAGGCTCGCGTCTCGCGCTCGAGCTCGGCGTCGAGCGTGGCCGCGCGAAATGGCGTGCGTGGCAACGCGGGGCACGACACCGCGCTGCAGTTGAGCGCGAAGTGGACCCGCGGCTCGCCGATCGAGCGCGTGAACGGCCGGACCGTGTCGTTCTCGAAGGCGTAGAGCGACTGCACCTGTCCGCCGATGAGCAACTTGCGGAGCACGAAGAATTGCACTTTCGCCAGGCCGGCGTGGCTGGCGGGAATGCCCGACTCGACCGCGTTGAACATGCTCAGCGCGTTGTAGGCGTTGATCATGTGCGCCAGCTTGTGTTCGCGGCCGTGCAGGGTGTCGAGCGGCGTGTCGGCGACATGGCGCACGTAGGCGTCGAGGTCGGCGCGGTCGTTCGCGAGCGCCGCGAAGTCGACTTCGCCGCGCCGATCAACGAAGCGCTCCAGCACACGCGACCAGGCCGCGATCGCATCGGCTTGGCTTGCGGCGGGGACCGAAGGCGGCGGCACGAGCGTCGAGCAGCCCGCGAAGGCGCTCAGCGCCAACCCACCCAGCAGATGCGCGATCCAGCGGTTCATCGACCCACTTCTGTGTTGTGGCGCCGCTCGCGCGCGCGCAGCGCGGCCTCGCGGGCCCGGCCTTTCAGGTGCTTCAGCGGGATGGCGAGCACCTTGGCGTCGTTCGCGCCTGTCCCGCTGAGCGGCTGCCACAGGCCTTCGGCGCTGCGCAGCGGCTGCAACAGCCAGCGGTCGCGCTGCGCGTTGTAGGCGCACATGGCGATCGGGCCATCGTGCGTGATCGCCATGAAGACGCACGCGTCGATGCGCTCCCGGTCCAGCGAACAGGCGTCCATGAAGTTGTGCGTGAACAGCGTCAGCTTGTGCACCCGGCCGCGCGCGGCGATCAGGTCGCGGCGCGCCTTCCAGGCGAAGCGCGCCGCCCAGTGCAGCGTCGCCAGGCCCAGCGCCGGGCGGCGCAGCACGCAGGCAGCGAAGGGCGCGCCACGGCGTGCCCCGGTCGATGCGCAGGTGCGCGGTCTCGCGCATGAAGCGCGCCACAAACGCTTCGTCTTCGAACGCGTCGTAAACGCGGCCGCCGATCGCCAGCAACACGGCGCTGCGGTTGCACTCGCTGTGGCCGGCTTGCAGCACGTTGAAGCGCAGCGCGGTGCCGGCGCCTCGCTGCAAACGCGCCGCGACGCTGTGGTTGTCGATCGCCTCGGCACGCGCGCCGAGCACGCCACGCCCGGTTTCGGCCTGGAGCTGAAACGACGCGAAACGCACCACGTCGGCGTTTCCGATGAAGAACGCCGTGAGCGCGGGAATGTCGACGAAGTTGCCCGCGTGCACCGTCGTGTTGAAGAACACGCTGAGCGGCAGGCCGCGCGCGCGCTCGATGTACTGCGAGCGCAAGGCGTTCAATTCGGTTTCGTTGGCATAACCGGCGCGCTGCTGCGTGGTGTCGACGTGAAACGCCACGTCGGTGAGCCCGGCTTGCGCGAGCTCCTGGAGCAACTCGCGCGTCGCCTTAATGCCGTTCGTGAACAGCGAGGCGCGCATGCCCATCGACGCGATCTTCGCGACGATCGCCAGCAACTCGTCGCGCCGGCGCAGCGTCGGCTCGCCCCCCGAGACTTGCACATCGGTGCCGGGGCCGTAATGCGCGTGGATCAGCTCGATGCGGCGCATCACCTCGTCGAGTGGGAAGTCGCGCACGGCTTCGGAGGTCTCGCTCAAGTAGCACAGCGTGCAGTCGAGGTTGCAGCGCTGCGTGATTTCGAGCGAGACGCAGGCCACGGGCCAGCGCCGGCCGGCTGTCTGGTGAGGCGCCCATTGGCCGGTGCGCTGCATGCGGCGGCGCAGCGCCTCGGTCGGGTCGGCGCTCGGTGCGGCGAGCGGCGTCAGCGCGGCGATGTCGGCGGCACTCAGCGTGACGGGGCGGGGCGTTTGAGCAACCGCTGCCGGGCCGCCCCAAGACGGTTGCTCGTCCCCGCGGGGGGCGAGCGTGAAGCGATCGGAGGCGGCCGTCCAAGGGGCAAGGTTCATCCGGATTGGTCGTACTGGCGAGCGCCGACCTGACATCTGGTGTGGCTTCGCGCCGGGGCGCCAGCGCTATGCTCGCCGTAGCGGCCTGGATCAATCTGTTTCACGAAAGCGAGAGAGCATGAAAACCGTCTTCCTGTCGAACGGCAAGGCAGTTCCCGCCCTCGGCCTGGGCACCTGGCACATGGGCGAGGCGGCGCGTTCGAAAGCCGCTGAAATCGCCGCGGTGCGCAGCGCCATCGAACTCGGCTACCGCCTGTTCGACACCGCCGAGATGTACGGCGAAGGCGGCGCCGAAACCGTACTGGGCGTCGCGGTGAATGACGCGCTGCGCGCCGGCGAGGTGAGCCGCGAGCAGCTCTGCATCGTCAGCAAGGTCTACCCACACAACGCGAGCCGCACCGGCACGGTGGCCGCGTGCGAGCGCAGCCTGGAGCGCCTGGGCCTCGATTACATCAACCTGTACCTGCTGCACTGGCCGGGCTCGCATCCGCTCGCCGACACCGTGGCGGCCTTCGAGAGCCTGCGAGCGCAGGGCCGGATCCGCGACTGGGGCGTGAGCAATTTCGACACTGACGAGATGGCCGCGCTCTGGGCATTGAAGCAGGGCAGCGCCTGCGCGGCGAACCAGGTGTATTACTCGATGGCCAAGCGCGGCATCGAGTTCGACCTGCTGCCCTGGCAACGCGAACACAAGTTGCCGACGATGGCCTATTGCCCCATCGACCAGGGCACGCTCGCAAAGTCCGCGGCGCTGCGACCGCTCGCCGAAGCGCTGCACGCGACTCCCGCGCAGGTGGCGCTCGCCTGGCTCGTCTCGCGCGGCGACGTGATCGCGATCCCGAAGGCGGGGCAGGCTCAGCACCTGCGCGACAACTTCGCGGCGGCGTCGCTGGAGCTGGACGCGTCGGCGCTGGAGACGATTGACAAGCTGTTTCCGCCACCGCGGCGCAAGGTGGCGTTGGCGATGAGTTGAGGCAACGCTGATGAGCGAGCGCATTCTCCCTCGCCCGCCTGCGGGAGAGGCCGGGGTGAGGGTGTTGCACGGGCTGTTCAGCCGGCCACCGGCCCTCACCCCAACCCACACCCAGAGGGAGAGGGAGCAAAGCAAGCCACACCGCGGGCCCGTCGGCCACGCCCGCCCGTCGAGCAAATACCCCCGCC
>JANOLA010000793.1:0-5399 GCA_031419535.1 Burkholderiales bacterium
GGATTTCATCGTCACGGCGCGCGACCTGAAGCGCGACAAGGTGTTTCGCGAGTCGACGATCCGCTCGCTGTTCGACGAAATCCTGCGCGGCTTGCGCATCGTGCACCAGCACAAGATGCTGCACCTGGACATCAAGCCGGCGAACATCTTCATCACGAACGACAACAAGGCGGTGCTGCTCGACTTCGGCGCGGCGCGCGAAGTGCTGAGCAAGGAAGGCAACTTCATCCGCCCGATGTACACGCCGGGTTTTGCGGCGCCCGAGATGTACCGGCGCGACGGCACGCTCGGCCCGTGGACCGACATCTACGCCATCGGCGCGTGCATCTACGCGTGCATGCAGGGCTATCCGCCGAACGACGCGCCGCAGCGCATCGAGAAGGACCGCCTGGCGCTGAGCTTGTCGCGCCTGAGGAACGTCTACTCCGACAACCTGATCGAGGTCACGGAGTGGTGCATGTCGCTGGACCCACTGTCGCGCCCGCAGAGCGTGTTCGCGTTGCAGAAGGAACTGGCGCGCGAGACCGAGCGCAGCTACACGAAACTCAGCTTCAGTGAGAGGCTCAAGCTCCAGCTCGAAAACCTGACCGCAGGGGCCAAGAGTTAACTCCCCCATGCGGTTCTCGGTGTATCAGGTCAGCCGCAAAGGCGGCCGGGAAAAGAACGAAGACCGCATGGGTTATTGCTACACCCGTGAGTCGGGCCTGTTCGCGCTGGCCGACGGCATGGGCGGGCACCCTGAAGGCGAAGTCGCCGCGCAGCTCGCGCTGCAAACGCTGGCGGCGATGTTCCAGCGCGACAGCAAACCCACGCTCACCGATCCGCTGCGATTTCTGCTCGAAGCCATCATCGCCGGGCATCACCAGTTGCTGCGTTATGCCACGCAAAGCGCGCTGATCGATACGCCGCGCACGACGGTCGTCGCCTGCCTGGTGCAAGGCAATGCGGCGTACTGGGCGCACTGCGGCGACTCGCGCATGTACCTGTTGCGCGGCGAAAAACTCATCGCCCGCACGCGCGACCACTCCTACTCGGAGCTGCAGAACACCATGGGCAAGGTGGCGCCGATGCCCGAGCGCTTCAATCGCAACGTGTTGTTCACCTGCTTGGGCAGCCCGGGCAAGCCGGTGGTCGACACGGCGGGCCCGCTGCTGCTGCAACCCGGCGACCGTCTGCTGCTGTGCTCCGACGGCCTGTGGGGAACCGTGGCCGACACCGAAATCGTCGAAATGCTGTCGAGCAAGCCGATCTCCGACGCGGTGCCGGACCTGGTGGAACTCGCGCTGCGCAACGGTGGGGCCAAGTGCGACAACGTCTCGGTGCTCGCCGTCGACTGGGAGTCGGCCGAGAACGACTCGGCCAGCGGTGTCTCCACCGATTCGCTCAGCCCTGAAGTCTTCGCCTCGACGATCCAGGCCGGCGTGCTGGGCACCGAACCGCCGGTCGACGAACTCGACGAGGCCGAAATCGAGCGCTCGATCCGCGAGATCAACGAAGCCATCAAGCGCTCCGCGCAGAAAAGAACCTGAGGTGGCGCGCAACCTTGTCCGCACGCTCTCGCGTGCCCACGACGCATTGCGGCCGGTGCGCATCACGCGCCAGTTCACGAAACACGCCGAGGGCTCGGTGCTCATCGAATTCGGCGACACCAAAGTGCTGTGCACCGCGTCGGTCGAAGAGCGTGTGCCGCCGCACAAGCGCGGCTCGGGCGAAGGCTGGGTCACGGCCGAATACGGCATGCTGCCGCGCGCCACCCACACGCGCAGCGACCGCGAAGCGGCGCGCGGCAAACAAAGCGGCCGCACCCAGGAGATTCAGCGCCTGATCGGGCGCTCGCTGCGCTGCGTGTTCGATTTGAAGCTGCTCGGCGAGCGCACCATCTCGCTCGACTGCGACGTGCTGCAAGCCGACGGCGGCACGCGCACCGCGGCGATCACCGGCGCCTTCGTTGCGGCGAACGACGCCGTGACCTGGCTGCTGGCGCAAAAGCGCATCGAGGTCTCGCCGATTCGCCAGTTCGTCGCCGCCATTTCGGTGGGCGTGGTGCAGGGGCATGCGCTGCTCGACCTCGAGTACCTGGAAGACTCGGCCTGCGACACTGACATGAACGTCGTGATGACGGCCGCCGGCGGCTTTGTCGAACTGCAGGGCACGGCCGAAGGCGACGCGTTCTCCGGCGAACAGATGGATGCCATGTTGCGCCTGGCGCGCAAAGGCATCAAGGAACTGCTCGCCGCGCAGCGCGCATCGCTCGGGCTGTGAGCGCAAGAGGCTGAGAGGCGAGTCCGGTGCAAGCAGGTGCCGCGATGCGCCTCGTGCTGGCCTCGCACAACGCGAAGAAGCTTGCCGAGCTGCGCGCCTTGTTCGTGCCGTTGCGCTTCGAATGGTTGAGCAGCGCTCAACTCGGCATTTCTGAACCCGACGAGCCGCACCGAACTTTCATCGAAAACGCGCTGCTGAAGGCCCGCCATGCGGCGCGGCACGCCGGTGGCGCGGCGATTGCCGACGACTCTGGGCTGTGCGTCGATGCGCTCGGTGGCATGCCCGGCGTCGATTCCGCGAAGTATGCGCTGATCGATCTGCCCAGCGCCGCGCGCGAAGCGCGGCGCCGCGCGCAGGACGCAGCCAACAACGCCTTGCTGCTGAAACGCCTGCACGGTGCGCCGGACCGGCGTGCGCACTTCGTCAGCACGCTGGTGGCGCTGCGCGGCGCGGACGACCCCGAGCCGCTGGTCGCCGTGGGCCGCTGGGCCGGTGAAATTCTGGATGCGCCGCGCGGCAGCGGTGGTTTCGGCTATGACCCGCTGATGTTCATTCCCAGCCTCGGAAAAACCGTCGCCGAACTCGACGCCGATTCGAAAAACCGTTTCAGCCACCGCGCCGTGGCGGCGCAGCGCATGCTGCAAGCGATGCGGGAGGCCTGGCATCTTGCGTGAGTTTCCGATTCGGGTTGAATCCACCAAGGCGGCCAAGGTCGCCGAAAGCGACCCCACGCGGCTTGCGCGCTACATGCGCCCCGGCACTTTGTCGCTCGCGACGATGCCGCCGCTCGCGCTGTACGTTCACCTGCCGTGGTGCCTGAAGAAGTGTCCGTATTGCGATTTCAACTCGCACGAAGTGGCGCCGCGGGGCGGCGGCGATCGGCGCGAACCCGGCTCGCTGCCGCAGTCGCGCTACCTCGACGCGCTGCGCTGCGACCTGGAAGCCGCGCTGCCGTTTGTCTGGGGCCGGCGCGTGCACAGCATCTTCATCGGCGGCGGAACACCCAGCCTGTTCGAGCCGAAGGCGATCGAGCAACTGCTCGGCGACATCCGCGCGCGCTTGCCGCTGGAGGCGGGGCTCGAAGTCACGTTAGAGGCCAACCCCGGCACCTTCGAGCGCGACCGGTTTCGGGCGTATCGCGCCGCTGGCGTGACGCGCTTGTCGATCGGTGTGCAAAGTTTCGACGATGCGAAGCTCGCCGCGGTCGGCCGGGTCCACGACGCAGCCCAAGCGCGCGCCGCGGTGGCCGAGGCGGCCGACGCCTTCGACACCTACAACATCGACCTGATGTACGCGCTGCCGGGCCAAACGGCGGCGGAACTCGCCGCCGACCTGCAGGCGGCGCTGTCGTTCAGGCCACCCCATCTGTCGATCTATCACCTGACGATCGAGCCCAACACCGTGTTCGGCAAGTACCCGCCGGCGCTGCCCGACCACGACAGCGCGTGCGACATGCTCGACCATCTGGTGCAGACCTGCGGCGAAAACCAGTTGCAGCGCTACGAAGTTTCGGCGTTCGCGCGCGCCGGGCAGCGCTGCGCGCACAACCTGAACTACTGGCAGTTCGGCGACTACCTTGGCATCGGCGCAGGCGCGCACAGCAAACTGTCGTACCCGCACCGGGTCGTGCGCCAGGTGCGGCACCGCGAACCCGAGAGCTACATGGTGCGCGCTGTTGCGGGCCGCGCCATCGCCAGCGACGAAGAGGTGGCGCGCGCTCAGCTGCCGTTCGAGTTCATGCTCGGTGCGCTGCGCCTGCGCGAGGGTTTCGAGCTGGCTCAATTCACCGAGCGCACCGGGCTGCCGCTTAGCGCGCTGCGCGCCGCGCTGGACGCCGCGCAGCAGCGCGGCTGGATCACGCGCGATTTGCAGCGCATTCAACCCACCGCGCTGGGCTTCGATTTCCTGAACGATCTGCAATCGCTGTTTCTCGCGCCTGACCCCGCCTGACCCCGATTGACCCCGATTGACGCACCGCGCGCGGCACCGCTGCATGACGTGCACTGCTAGACTGAGCCATGGCCGTGCCGTTTTCAATCGTTCGATCCGGCGCCGATTCGGGAGGCGAAGAACCGAGCCTCAAGCTCGAGGCCGCGCTGCAACTGCTGCAGCACTCGGGCTACAGCCTCCCGGCGCTCGACGTCGTCGGCCAAGACGTCTGGCTGCAAGCCTTGATCGACGGGCTGTGCCGTCTCTCCAGCCACGACCCTCTCACCGGCCTGGCGAACCGGCGCGAATTCGAACTCGCGATCGTGCGTGAGCTCGACCGCGTGGCGCGCACCGGCGAGCCGGCGTTGATGTTGATGATCGACATCGACCGCTTCAAGCAGGTCAACGACAGCTTCGGCCACGCGATCGGTGACCTCGCGCTCGCGTCGGTGGCGAAAGTGCTGCTCTCGAGCATCCGCCCGATGGATACCGTGGCGCGCGTCGGCGGCGAGGAATTCGCGATCGTGTTGCCGAACTGCCCGTTCGATTTCGGCCTTGCCGCCGCCGAACGGGTGCGATTGAAAGTCGCCAACTTGCGGCTGGCGATCGGCCGGTCTGAGCCGCTCTCGCTCACCGTCAGCGTGGGCGGCGCGTTTTCGCAAGTGCAGGCCAAACCCCAATCGCAGCATTGGCTGGAACGCGCCGACGTTCAGCTGTACCGCGCCAAAGCCGAGGGGCGCAATCGCTCGTGCCTCGAACCTCCGATGGCCGGTGCCGATGCGCAGATGTCGATGTTCGGACAGTCGTGGTTTCAGACGCCCGAGCCGTGACCCCGTTCGAGGCGCTCGGCTTTGAGCCCGGCGTGCGCGCCCTCGTGGATCGCTTCTACGACTTGATGGACCTGGAGCGCGGCTACGTGCGCTTACGCGAGCTGCACCCCAGTGCGCTCGACAGTTCTCGCGACAAGCTCTACTGGTACCTTTGCGGCTGGCTCGGCGGGCCGCAGCACTATGTCGAGCGTTTCGGCCATCCTCGGCTGCGCGCGCGTCACCTGCCGTTTGCCATCGGCATTCGCGAGCGCGACCTGTGGCTGCAATGCATGCGCGGCGCGATGCGCGACCTCGGCCTGCCACCCGACCTGGTTCAGCAGCTCGACGCCGCGTTCGTCAACACCGCCGACTGGATGCGCAACCGAGCGGAAGCGTAGG
>JANOLA010000794.1:0-6222 GCA_031419535.1 Burkholderiales bacterium
TACGTCAAGCGCGCGCAAGCGGAAGGCTATCGGTCTCGCGCGGCGTACAAACTCAAGGAAATCGACGAGGCTTTGCATTTGCTCCAACCCGGCCAGTTGGTCGTCGATCTGGGCTCGGCTCCCGGCGCCTGGTCGCAATACGTGCGCCGCAAATTCACCCAGAAGCATCCGGCGCAGCCGGCCGATTTGACCGCGCAGCCGGGTACCGGCCGCATCCTGGCGCTGGACATGCTGCCGATGGAAGCCGTGGAAGGCGTGCTGTTCCACTTGGGCGATTTCCGGGAGTTGAGCGTATTGCAGGAGTTTCAGGGGCTCCTGAACGGGCAGGGCGTGGACGTGGTGTTGTCCGACATGGCGCCGAACCTGAGTGGCATTGCCGAGGCAGATGCAGCCCGCATGAGCGACCTGGTGGAACTGGCGATCGAGTTCTCACTCGCCCACCTCGGCCCGCGCGGCGCCCTGCTGTGCAAGGCGTTTCACGGCAGTGGTTACAGCCAATTGGCGCAGCGTTTTAAAAGTAGTTTTCGGAGTTTCAAGGTCATCAAGCCGAAGGCGTCGCGGGACAAATCGGCCGAAACCTACCTGGTTGGCATCGGCCCGAATCAAGGCTCGGGCAAGTGACAGTTGCGGCCCTAATGCCGAAAACGCCAAGCACCGTAGGCCCCACATTCGAATGGCGAATTGAGCCCGTGCCTCTTGACTGAACTAAAATTGTCTGCATATTGGGCATCAGGAATTGCGCCGCAATGCATGCGCCGCCCCCAAAGACCCGCGTAAGGAGCCGAGTTGAACAATCAATGGTTCTCGAAAGTTGCTGTTTGGATGGTGATTGCCCTTGTGCTGTTCACCGTTTTCAAGCAGTTCGACCGGGGCATCGCGCAAGGCACGCAGATCGGCTACTCCGATTTTCTGGAAGAGGTGCGCAACAAGCGCATCCGCACCGTGCAGTTGCAAGAGGGCGCCGGCGGCAGCACCGAGATTCGGGCGCGCACGAATGACGACAAGGAATTGCGCACGACGGCGACCTACCTGGACCGCGGACTGGTCGGCGACCTGATCAACAACGGCGTCAAATTCGACGTCAAGCCGCGCGAAGAACCTTCGTTTCTGCTGAGCCTGTTGGCTTCCTGGGGCCCGATCCTGCTGCTGATCGGCGTGTGGATCTATTTCATGCGCCAGATGCAGGGTGGCGGCAAAGGTGGGGCGTTCAGTTTCGGCAAGAGCAAGGCGCGCATGCTCGACGAGGCCAACAACACCACGACATTTGCCGACGTGGCCGGCTGCGACGAAGCGAAAGAAGAAGTCAAGGAGTTGGTCGACTTCCTGAAAGATCCGCAGAAGTTCCAAAAGCTCGGTGGGCGCATTCCGCGCGGCGTGTTGCTCGTGGGCCCTCCGGGAACTGGCAAGACGCTGCTTGCCAAGGCGATCGCCGGTGAAGCCAAGGTGCCGTTCTTCTCGATCTCGGGTTCAGATTTCGTCGAGATGTTCGTCGGCGTCGGCGCGGCGCGAGTTCGCGACATGTTCGAGCAGGCGAAGAAGAGCGCACCTTGCATCATCTTCATCGACGAAATCGACGCCGTCGGTCGGCATCGTGGCGCGGGCCTGGGCGGCGGCAACGACGAGCGCGAGCAAACGCTGAACCAGATGCTCGTGGAGATGGACGGTTTCGAGACCAACGTCGGCGTGATCGTGATGGCGGCGACGAACCGGCCTGACATTCTGGACCCGGCGCTGCTGCGGCCGGGGCGCTTCGACCGTCAGGTCTACGTGACGCTGCCCGACGTTCGCGGCCGCGAGCAGATCCTCAACGTTCACACGCGCAAAGTGCCAGTGGGTCAGGACATTCGCGCCGACATTCTGGCGCGCGGAACGCCCGGCTTTTCGGGCGCCGACTTGGCGAACCTGGTGAACGAAGCAGCGTTGTTCGCGGCGCGGCGCAACGGCCGGGTGGTTGAGATGGTCGACTTCGAGAAGGCCAAAGACAAGATCATGATGGGCCCGGAGCGCAAGTCAATGGTGATGCCCGAGGAAGAACGGCGCAACACGGCGTACCACGAGTCGGGGCACGCGCTGGTGGCGCGGCTCCTGCCCAAGACCGACCCGGTGCACAAGGTCACCGTCATCCCTCGCGGCCGTGCGCTCGGTGTGACGATGCAGTTGCCTGAGGGCGACCGCTACAGCCTCGACAAAGAGCGGATGCTGAGCACGATCGCGGTTCTGTTCGGCGGCCGCATCGCCGAAGAGGTGTTCATGCACCAGATGACCACCGGCGCGAGCAACGATTTCGAGCGCGCCACGCAGATCGCGCGCGACATGGTCACGCGCTACGGCATGAGCGACGAACTCGGCCCGATGGTGTACGCCGAGAACGAGGGCGAGGTGTTTCTGGGTCGATCGGTGACCAAGCAGGTCAACGTTTCGGAACAGACGATGCAAAAGGTGGACGCCGTGATCCGCCGCATCATCGACGAGCAGTACGCAAGGGCGCGCAAGCTGATCGAGCAGAACGAAGAAAAGATGCACGCCATGGCCAAGGCGCTGCTCGAGTGGGAAACGATCGACGCCGAGCAGATTGACGACATCATGAACGACCGGCCTCCCAGGCCGCCGAAAGACTGGACAACGCCGGCCAGCAAGGGTACCGCGGGAACGCCGCCGGTCAGCCCTGGCAGCGCACCCGCGACCGCCTGAGGGCGCGCGCAAGCAGGGCGCCACAAGCAGCTCTGCGCGATTCAAGGATTGCCGCATGGAGCCAGCAGCCCACTGGCGGACATCGCGCCACCTCGTCGACCTGAGGCGCGTGCGCATCATGGGCGTGGTGAACGTGACGCCCGATTCGTTTTCCGACGGCGGCCGGCTCGCCGATGCGAACGCCGCGGTCGCGCACTGCGAGCAACTGCTGCGAGACGGCGCCGATATTTTGGACATCGGGGGCGAATCCAGCCGCCCCGGTGCAAGGCAGGTGAGTCTGCAAGAAGAAGCCGATCGGGTTCTTCCTGTCATCGATGCTGCGCTGCGCCTGGGTTGCCCCGTCTCCCTGGACACCACCAAGCCCGAACTGATGCGCTTGGCGCTGCAGATGGGCGTCGACATCGTCAATGACATCAACGCGTTGCAGTCTCCAGGCGCGATCGACGCTGTGGCCTCGCACGGCTCTTGCGGGGTTGTGCTGATGCACATGCTCGGCAAACCCGAAACCATGCAAGAGCAGATTCGCTACAGCGATGTGGTGGCCGACGTGCGGACCTTTCTGCAAGGCCGAGCTGATGCCTTGACGTGCCGCAACGTGGCTGCGCAGCGTATCGTGCTCGACCCGGGAATCGGTTTCGGCAAGAGTGTGGAAAACAACGTCGAGCTGCTGGCGAGGCAGCGTGAATTGCTCAGTGCGGGTTACCCGTTGCTCGTGGGATGGTCGCGCAAGTCCACGCTCGGGGCGCTGACCGGAAGGCCGGTGGGTGAGAGGCAAACCGCTAGCGTCGCGGCAGCGCTTGCCAGCGTGCAAAACGGCGCGAAGGTGATTCGTGTGCACGATGTCGCGGCGACTGCCGACGCGTTGAGCGTCTGGCGCGCAGCGGGTCTGTGCGAGTGACAACAATCCGCGCAAGGAGAACCGATCGATGAACAGAAAATACTTCGGCACCGATGGCATTCGCGGCACCGTCGGGACCGCGCCGATCACGCCTGACTTCATGCTGCGCCTGGGCCACGCGGTTGGCCGAGTGCTCAAGCAGAACGAGCCCAAGCCGACCGTGTTGATCGGCAAGGACACGCGAATTTCGGGCTACATGATCGAGTCCGCGCTCGAAGCGGGTTTTGCGTCCGCGGGCGTTGACGTGCTGCTGGTCGGCCCGCTGCCCACGCCGGGTGTGGCCTACCTGACGAAAGCGCTTCGCCTCAATCTGGGCGTTGTGATCAGCGCTTCGCACAATCCGTTCGGCGACAACGGGATCAAGTTCTTCTCGGCGCGCGGCGAGAAGCTGCCCGATGCCTGGGAGCAGCAGGTGGAAGCGGCGCTGGAACAGGTTCCACAGTGGGCCGCATCGTCGGAGCTGGGCAAGGCGCGCAAACTCGAAGATGCGCGCGGGCGCTACATCGAGTTCTGCAAGGGAACATTCAGCGCTGAACATTCGCTCAAGGGCTTGAAACTCGTCGTCGACGCCGCGCACGGCGCCGCTTACATGGTCGCGCCGAGCGTCTTCCATGAACTGGGGGCTGAAGTCATCGCGATCGGCTGCAGTCCTGACGGCACCAACATCAACGCCGGCTTCGGCGCCACAGCGCCTGCGGCCCTCGTGGCAGCGGTGAAGGAGCACGCCGCGGACTACGGCGTTGCGCTGGACGGCGACGCCGATCGATTGCTGATGGTCGACGCGAAAGGGCGCGTGTTCGACGGAGACGAACTGCTGTACCTGATGGTGAACGACAGACTCAGCCAGGGGCAGCCGGTCCCGGGAGTCGTCGGGACCTTGATGACGAACATGGCCGTGGAACTGGCGTTTCGCGAACGCAACATCGAGTTCGTTCGCGCCAAGGTTGGAGACCGCTACATCCTCGAGGAGTTGTCGGCAAGGGGCTGGCAGCTGGGCGGCGAGGGGTCGGGCCATCTGCTGGCGTTGGACAAGCACACGACCGGCGATGGAATCGTCAGCGCATTGTTGGTGCTGCAAGCCGTGACACGCGCCAAGAAATCCATGGCCGAGCTTCTGAAGGGGGTTTCGCTGTTTCCGCAATCGCTCATCAACGTGCGCCTCAAGCCGGGTACCGACTGGAAAAGCAATCCGCGCCTGGCTCAGGAACAAAATGCCGTCGCCAGCGAATTGCAAGGTCAGGGGCGGGTGTTGATCCGCCCGTCCGGAACCGAGCCTCTGGTTCGCGTGATGGTCGAGGCGCGCGATCCGGCATTGGCACAGCGTTGCGCGCAACGCATGGCAGACACGCTGGCTTGAGCAGTCTGGCACGTGAGGCGTGGCCCCGCACGCCGTCACAATCAATTCACCCGCATGTCACGCCACTGACACAAACTCTTCATACAGTCCCTGCTTGACCCCGGCAACGGCCGGAACCGAAGGAGAAGGTATGAAATTGTTTGTCTTGGCAGCAGCGGCAAGCTGTATCGGCTTGAGCCTTGTTTCAACACCGGGATTCGCGCAGAACCTGGTCAAGATCGATGGCTCGTCAACGGTCTACCCGATCACGGAAGGCATTGCCGAGGACTTTCAGAAGGCGAAGAAGAACGCCATCAAGGTCACGGTGGGAATCTCGGGAACCGGCGGCGGCTTCAAGAAGTTCTGCCGCGGCGACACCGACATCTCGAACGCCTCGCGTCCGATCCTCGTGAAGGAAATGGCGGACTGCAAGGCAGCGGGAATCGAGTACTTCGAGCTGCCCGTCGCATTCGACGCGCTCACGGTCGTCGTGAACCCGAAGAACAGCTTCCTCAAGGAACTCAGCATCGCCGAGTTGAAGACGATGTGGGAGCCCGCGGCCCAAGGCAAGGTGACCCGTTGGAACCAGGTCAACCCGGCGTGGCCGGATGCACCGCTGAAGCTGTTCGGCGCCGGTGCGGATTCGGGAACCTTCGACTACTTCACCGAGGCGGTGACCGGCAAGTCCAAGTCGAGCCGGGGCGACTTCACCGCCAGCGAAGACGACAACGTGCTGGTGCAGGGCGTCGCGCAGGACGTCAACGCATTGGCATTCTTCGGCTACGCCTACTACGCCGAGAACACGAAGCGCCTGCGCGCCGTGCCGATCGTCGAAAAGGCAGGCAAGGCAGCCGTTCTGCCCAGCGAGTCGAGCGTGCTCAACGGCAGCTATCAGCCCTTGTCGCGGCCGATCTTCATCTACATCAACGCGAAGTCCCTCGAGAAGCCTGAAATCAAGGAGTTCGTCTCGTTCTACATGAGCAACGTGACGAAAATCGCCAAGGAAGTGAAGTACATCCCGCTGCCGGCACAGGCCTATCAAATGAACCTCGAGCATCTTGCGAAAGGCAAGAAGGGAACAGTGTTCGGCGGCGTGCCCGAAGTCGGCGTGACGATTGAGGCGCTGCTCGCCCGCGAAGCCAAGCTCTAGCCAAGTCTAGTCACGCTCGGACCCAAGACCCGAATCGGGCCGCACGGCGCGAACCTGGGCGAAACCTAGAATGAGCGTCACCATGACGACGACTGCCGACCCGGCGGCGACCGGCTTGGCGCAACGCGAGCCGAGAAATTTGGCCGC
>JANOLA010000795.1:0-2054 GCA_031419535.1 Burkholderiales bacterium
TCGCGCCCCATCGCGATGAAACCGCCCAGGCCGGGGCCGTATTCGTCGCGCCGCGCGGGGTAGGTGGCGGCGTGCGCGGCGGCGGTTTCGACCGCGCATTGCGCGCCCCAGTCGTTGATTGCGTCGCTGGGGTCGGGGAACCTGACGCTGCGCAGGTCGGCGCCCAGATCGGCGAGGACCGCGCGGGTGTGCTCGAAGGCGCCGCGCATCGTCGCGTCGACGCCGGTGGAGGTGTATTCGGCGTCGATGCCGATGCGCACACCGCGCAAGTCTCGGTCATTGCCGGCCAGATAGTCGGGAACGGCTGCTTGAAGGGCTGTAGGGTCGTTCGAGTCGGCGCCGGCGATGATGCCGAGCATCGCACCGGCGTCTAGCGCGCTGCGGCACATCGGGCCGATGTGATCCAGCGACGCGGCGAGCTCGTACGCGCCGTTCACCGACACGCGGCCCCAGGTCGGCTTGATGCCGGTGACGCCGTTCGCCGCTGATGGAAAGCGGATCGATCCTCCCGTGTCGGTGCCGATCGAGCCGTAGCACAGGCCTGCGGCGGTGGCCACGCCCGAGCCGCTGCTCGACGCGCCAGACCAGTGATCGGCGAGCCACGGGTTCGCTGGCGGCTTGATGCTCGGGTGGTGGTCGGCGAACGCGCCTTCCGTCATCTGCAACTTGCCCAGCAGGATCGCGCCCGCGTCGCGCAGCCTCGATGCGACCGTGCCGTTGAACGTGGGGACGAAGTTGCGATGCATCGGCATTCCCGCAGCGGTCGGGATGCCTTTCGTGAAACACAAGTCCTTCAGGCCGATCGGCACTCCGTGAAAGGGGCCGAGGATGCGGTGCTGCATCAGCAGCTTTTCGGCGTCGCGCGCTTGTTGCAGCGCGAGTTCGGGCGTGACGAGGGCATAGGAGCCCAGGCGCTTGTCGAGCTGGGCGATGCGATCGAGCATGCCTTGCGTCAGCTCCACGGGTGAAAGCTTGCGCGTGTGCAGCAGGCGCGCGAGTTCGCTCGCCTCCATGAAGAAAATCTGCTCGTCGGACATGGGGTTCGTGACTCAGCGGCACATCGGGAATCGGCAAGCCGCGGTGCTCACGCCGTCTTCGCTTCTTTCAAGCCGAGCTCACGCACCATCGCCTCGCGCATCACGAACTTCTGCGGCTTGGCCGTAGCGGTGAGCGGAAACTCGGGCACGAAGCGGATGTGGCGCGGCACCTTGTAGTGCGCGATCTGGCCTTGGCAGAAGGCGGCAATCTCTTCGACGCTCGCACTCTGCCCGGCCTTGAGCACGATCCACGCGCAAATCTCTTCGCCGTAGCGCGCTTCGGGAACGCCGAACACCTGCACCTCCTGCACCTTGGCGTGGCGCAGCAGGAATTCTTCGATCTCGCGCGGATAGACGTTCTCGCCGCCGCGGATCAGCATGTCTTTCACACGGCCGACGATGTTGCAATAACCCTCGGCGTCGATCGTTGCCAGGTCGCCGGTGTGCATCCAACCCGAGGCGTCGATCGCTTCGCGCGTGCGCGCCTCGTCTTCCCAGTAGCCGCGCATCACGCAGTAGCCGCGCGTGCACAGCTCGCCGGATTGACCGACCGGGACGATGCGCCCATCGCCATCGACGATCTTCACTTCCACATGCGGGTGGATGCGCCCGACGGTCGAAACGCGGCGTTCGAGCGGATCGTCCACGCCCGACTGGAACGAGGTGGGAGACGTTTCCGTCATGCCATAGACGATCGTCACCTGGCGCATGTGCAGCTCGGCGACGACGCGGCGCATCGTCGCGATCGGGCAGGGCGCGCCGGCCATGATGCCGGTGCGCAGCGTGCTCACGTCGCTTTGCGCAAGAGAAGGGTGTGCGAGCATCGCGATGAACATCGTCGGCACGCCATGCAACGCGGTGCTGCGATGGCGCGAAATCGCGGCGATCGTCTGCGCCGCGTCGAAGCTTTCGCCGGGGAACACCATCGTCGCGCCGCTCGCCACGCAGCACAGCGCGCCCAGCACCATGCCGAAACAGTGGTACAGCGGCACGGGGATGCACAGGCGGTCCTTCTCG
>JANOLA010000796.1:0-1502 GCA_031419535.1 Burkholderiales bacterium
CAGCAAGAACATGCTGTCGGTGCTGATGCAGGTGTTCGTGACCTTCTCGATGATCGTCGTGCTGTGGTGCCTGTACGGCTACAGCCTGGCGTTCACCGAGGGCAACGCGTTCTTCGGCGGCTTCGACCGGCTGTTCATGAAGGGTCTGTTCATTCCGGAGAAGTTTGAGTTTCCGGTGGCCGCTACTTTCAGCAAGGGCGTCGTGATCCCGGAACTGCTGTTCTTCGCGTTCCAGGCGACCTTCGCGGCGATCACCTGCTGCTTGATCGTCGGCGCGTTCGCTGAGCGCATGAAGTTTTCCGCCGTGCTGCTGTTCATGGTGCTGTGGTTCACCTTCAGCTACGCGCCAATCGCGCACATGGTGTGGTTCTGGATGGGGCCGGACGCTTACACCAGCAAGGAAGTTGTCGACTCACTGAATGCCAAGGCCGGCTACCTGTGGCAGATGGGTGCGCTCGACTTCGCTGGTGGCACGGTGGTGCACATCAACGCGGCGATGGCCGGCCTGGTGGGTGCGTATGTCGTTGGCAAACGGGTCGGCTATGGCAAGGAAGCATTCACGCCGCACTCGCTGACGCTGACGATGGTCGGCGCCGCGCTGCTGTGGGTCGGCTGGTTCGGCTTCAACGCCGGTTCGGCGCTCGAGGCCGGCAACTCCGCGGTGTTGGCCTTCGTCAACACCTTCTCGGCCACCGCGGCCGCGGTGCTCGCCTGGTGCATCGGCGAGACCCTGGCCAAGGGCAAGGCGTCGATGCTCGGCGCTTGCTCCGGCGCGGTGGCGGGCCTGGTCGCGATCACGCCGGCTTGCGGCAACGTCGGGCTGATGGGCGCGCTCGTGATCGGCTTCGTCGCGGGCTTTGCCTGCCTGTGGGGCGTGAATGCCTTGAAGAAGATGCTGCGCGCCGACGATTCGCTCGACGTGTTCGGCGTGCACGGCGTCGGCGGCATCGTCGGTGCGCTGCTCACCGGCGTGTTCAACAACCAGACGCTCGGCGGCCCCGGCATCGTGACCGACTGGGTCACGGCGACGATGGGCAACAGCGAAATCGTCGGGCAAGTGTGGATTCAGTTGAAGGCGGTGCTGCTGACCGTGGTGTGGTCGGGTGTCGTTTCCTTCGTCGCCTACAAGATCGTCGACATGGTGGTCGGGCTGCGGGTTGCCGAAGACGAAGAGCGCGAAGGCCTGGACATCTCGTCGCACGGCGAGACCGCGTACCACAACTGAAGTGAATTGAAACGGCCGCACGACCTTCGGGTCGCGGTGCGGCGACTCGATCGAAACGTGGGCCACGCAATGTGGCCCCTTTCACGCCTGCATGCGCTGCGCAGGGCAGGCCGCCCAGCCCCTTGCTCAGAAGCCGGTCGGCCCCAGATGCCTAGAATCTTCGCCTGCTTCAGCCCACCGGGCCGCATGCCATGGTTCCGCATCTCGTCACCGCACTCACCGGCCCGATCAACGAACTCGAACAGCGCATCCTCGAGTCGCTGCCGGCGATCGAGCG
>JANOLA010000797.1:0-2342 GCA_031419535.1 Burkholderiales bacterium
CAGCGCCTGTTTGGCGTCAAGCGCGGGCGGGGGCGGATCGTCGGGCAAGGTCTCGGCAGCGACGACGGGTGCTTGGCCGGGAGGCGTTGCGACGGGAGGAGGGCGCGCGCCGAACACAGGAAACGCCCACAACGCCAGCAGCGCGAACAGAAGCACCAGCAGAACCGCCGCAAGCAACTTCATCGAGAGCGCGCCGAGCCAGCGCGCGCTGTTCGGCGATGTTGCGTGAAGTGGCGACATTTGACGCGGCCCTGTCAAGCGGTGTGCTCGTGACGAGCGCAGCGCATCAACGCAGCAACCCGTCGATGCTTGCCGCACCCAGCAGCAAACTGAGCTGCAGCAGCGACGCGAAAAACGAAGCCATCGCCGTCTTGCGGCTGGGCGCACGCGCCAACAGCCAAGCCTTGTGCAGGAAGTAGCCGCCGCCGGCCAGCGCACCCGCCAGGTAGACCGGTCCGGCGCCGAACAGCCCCGGCAGCAATGATGCGGCGACGAGTGCGATGGTGCTTCCGAAGACGATTCGCGCGGCGCGCTGCGAACCCACCACCACCGGCAGCATCGGCACGCCGGCCGCGGCATAGTCAGCCTGGTTGGCGATGGCCAAGCTCCAGAAATGCGGCGGGGTCCACAAGAACAACACGAGCGCCAGCAGCATCGGCAAGGGCCCGAGCGCGGGGTCCACCGCCGCGCCGCCGGCGAGCACCGCAAAGCTACCCGCCAGCCCGCCGATCACGATGTTCGTCCAACTGCGGCGTTTCAACCACACGGTGTAGACGACCGCGTAGACGAATGCGCCGAGAAAGATGTAAAGCGCTGCAGCCGCATTCAGCGCGAACCACGCTGCGCCCACCGCCAGCGCCAGCAGCGCCACGATCAACACCAACCAGGCCGGCGTGTGCGGCAATTCCCCGGTGACGAAGGCGCGCGTGCGGGTGCGCGCCATCAAGCGGTCAGCGTCAAACTCGTAGTACTGATTGAACGCCCCGGCGCTCGCCGAAGCCAACAACACCGAAATGGCAAGCACCGACACCTGAAGCAAGCTCAACGCCGGACCGGGCGTCACCGCCAACCCGACAAGCGCGGTGATCATGATCATCACGGCGATACGCAGCTAGAACAGCCCGAGCACGAGCCGCGCGGCTCGCGCCGGGCTTCTTCGGCTGCCTTGCATGGCGGTGATCGAGTTCATCGCGGCTGCCCGTTCAACTCAATCCCCACAGCGTCGACAGATACTTCCAGTTGATGAAGTAGTACAAAACGAACGCGGTCAGGAAGACCATCGCCAGCGCAAACGTTCCCGGCGCCGCGAAGCCGGCCGAACCGTAGCTCTGCGCCACGACAGTGGGCGCTGCCGGCGGGATCGGCGTGTACTTCGGGCTCGGTGCGCCGGCGTCGAGGCGTTTGCCCCACAGCAGCGAGCCGACGGTGACGTAGATATAGATCGCGCCACCGGCGATCGCAGCGATTCCGGCGATGCCCACCAGGCCCATCATCAGATACGCCGCGCCCGGCCATTGATAGGCGAGCGCATTGCCGCTGAATGCCATGTCCCAATGCCGGCGCGAAACGCCCAGCGTGCCCGCACCCATCATCACGAGGCAGAAGAAATACATCGACAGGCCGAACAGGTAGGGCTGCGCCTGCGCCAGCTTCGGGCTGATCATCTCGCGCTTGAACAGCACCGGAATCAGGAAGTAGGTCAGCGCCATGAACGACAGCGTCGTGCCGATCACGACGGTGGCGTGGAAGTGCCCCGGAACGTAGATCGTGTTGTGGATGAGCATGTTGAGCTGCTCGGTGCCCATCATCACGCCCGAGATGCCGCCCAGAAAACCGAAGCCGATGAGCGAAATGAACACGCCCGAGAACACCGGGTTCCCCCACGGCGCCTTGCGCAGCCACTCGAACAGGCCCTTGTTGTAGCCCTTCGCGCGCTGCGCCACTTCCATCGCACCGGGGATCGTCAGGCCGTGGATCATCGAGGCGAGCACCGCGAAATACATGAAGTAGCTGGTGTTGACAACTTTCCAGCTCGTGCTCAGGCCCGGGTCGGCGAGCAGGTGGTGCGCGCTGGCGAGTTGCAGGAACAGGATGTAGAGCAGGAACGCGCCGCGGCTGACACGCTCCGACATCGGCTTGGCGCCGAAGGCAATCGCCGCCACCGCGTACCAGATCGAAATGTGTGCCGCGACGTTGATCTGCTGCGACGAATGGCCGAAGGCCCACCAGATGGTGCGATAGACGAGCGCGTCGACCTCTTTGATCCAGCCGAGCGACAGCAGCAGCGTGGGGATCAGGATGATCGCGCCCGAGGCGATGGTGAACACGGCGATGATGCACGC
>JANOLA010000798.1:0-3951 GCA_031419535.1 Burkholderiales bacterium
CTGCTGATCAGCAATACCAGCCAGCCGGCGAAGACGGTGAAGGAGATCGTCGCGCTGTGCAAGGCCCAGCCCGGCAAGGTGGCCTTCGGCTCGGCCGGCCAGGGCTCGGCGCAGCACCTGACGCTGGAGATGTTCAAGCTGCGCGCGGGCATCGACGCGCTGCACATCCCCTACAAGGGCAGCGGCCCGATGCTGACGGATCTGATCGGCGGCCAAATCCAGTACAGCTTCGACACCATGACCGCGGCCACGCCGCACGTGAAGGGCGGGCGCGCGCTGGCGATTGCGCAGACACGCGCAAAACGCGCCAAGGGCCATCCGACGGTGCCGACGATGCAGGAAGAGGGCTTCGACGGTTTTGAGGCGACCACCTGGTACGGGCTGGCCGGCCCGGGAAAGCTGCCGGCGCAGATCGTGCAGAAAGTGAACCGCGACGTGAACACCGTGCTCGCAATGCCCGACGTGCAGACCCAGCTCGACACCTATGGCGCCGAAGACGGCGGCGGCTCAGCCGAGAAGTTCGCCCAGTTCATTCGCGACGAGATCGCGAAGTGGGCGAAGGTGGTCAAAGACGGGAACGTGAAAGTCGACAGTTGAGGCTCGCTTACCGACTGTCATCCCGGCGAAAGCCGGGATCCACGGGGTCGAGACCGACCTGCGGGAGCCTTGCGACGAACGTCGCAGGATTTTCAAGCTGTGGATCCCGGCTTTCGCCGGGATGACACACCGCGACGCTCAGCTGCGCGCCGGCGCCGCCGCGGCGGTGGGCACCACCGCAGGCGCGCGCACGACGCGGGTCTTGCCGCCGGTGGTGACGAGAATCACCGCTTCGCCCGGCGCGAACAGCTCGCCGCCCTTGGCCTGAACCAGGGTCCGGCGCTCGCCGTTCTTCAGTTGCAGCAGCAGTTCCACGGCGTCTTCTTTCGTCGCGGCGCGTTCGATCGCGTTGCCGATCACGGCACCGGCCACGGCCGCGAGCACGCCAATGATCTGGCCTTCGCGCCGGCCACCCACCGTGGCGCCGGCGATGCCGCCGGTCACCCCGCCCGCAACGCCACCGACGCCGGTCTGGCTGCCGTCGACGACGACCGGCCGAACCGACAGAACAGTTGCGTCTTGCACCTGCGACAGGCGCTGCGCGTCGCCCTTTTGAATCACGTCGGGGTTGGTGGTGGTGCACGCGGCCAGTGCCAGCGCGGCGATTGAGATGAGCAGGGATTTCATGAGTGGCTCTCCATGTCAAGAAGTGGCTGCGCGATGCGTCGCGCAGTCGATGCGCAATGGTACTTCGCGTGCCCGGAGAAGTTCTTGCGCAGCGTGTAAAGAAAATTGTCGGCGATCAAAGGCGCGTGCCGCGGGGCACCCTCGATCTACCCATACAGCCGGCTGTGCCGCGGCACGCTGGCCAGCAAAAATTCCATCTGGTCGGCCAGGATGCGCCGGCCGCGCAGGATCATGTCTTCGTGCAGGCTCGGCACGTAGGGCAGGTACATCAGCGACATGCGCGCCTCTTCGGGCAGGCGGTTGCCCTTGCGGCCGTTGCATGGGCGGCACGCCGTGATGCAGTTCATCCACGTGTCGCCGCCGCCGCGCGAGGTGGGAACGATGTGCTCGCGCGTCAAATCGTCCATGTGAGCGTGGCTGCCGCAATAGGCGCAGACCTGCCGGTCGCGCGCGAACAGTTTGGGGTTGCTGAGCGCGGGCGTCTGGCGCCAGGCCCGGCTCGGGATCGCACCGCGCACCGCGATGATGGCGTGCACTTCGATGCGCGACTGCAACCCGGTGCGGCGCTGCGTGCCGCCGCGCAGCACGTAAAACGTGTCGCCGAGCGTCCACGCCACGCAGTCGCTGGCGTAGATCAATGCCGCCTCTTTGGCTGAAATCCACGCTTGCGGGCGGCCGGACATGTCGAGTTGCAGAACTTCCATGACATGCGGAGCGTAATGCATTCCGGGGTGTGCCCTCAATAGCCAGGGCCTTGGGCCGCGCAGCCTTGTAAGTCCGGCTGCGCCGCCAGCGACTTCCCAACTGGGGAGAAATGCCTAAAAAAGCCTCGGTGCGCAGCCATCGAGCCCGGTTCATCGTTGCAAAATAGCACGGTCGTTCGATTTCACATCCCCGGTCGTTCCATGCCTCAAGTCTCAGTGAATCCGATGCCACGCGCCTCGGCTGCTCCACGCGGACCCCGCAGCCCAGTGAAGGGGTTGCAAACGCGCGCCGCGATTCTGGACGCCGCGCTCGGCCTGGCCACCCAGACCGGCCTGGAAGGCCTGTCGATCGGCGCGATCGCCGAGCTCACGGGGATGAGCAAGTCCGGCGTGTTCGCGCACTTCGGCTCGCGCGAAGAGTTGCAAATTTCCGTGCTGCGCGAGTACCACGCGCGCTTCGAAGCCGAGGTCTTCACGCCGTCCATGAGCGAACCTCGCGGGTTGCCCCGGCTGCGCACCCTGTTCGACCGATGGCTGCGCCGCGTGTCGGTGGAAATCGATTCGGGCTGCATCTACATCAGCGGCGCGGTCGAATTCGACGACCGGCCCGGCCCCGTGCGCGACGCGCTGGTGGCGATGGTGCGGGCCTGGCAGTCGGCGCTGGAGCGCGCGATACGGCTGGCCATCGATGCCGGCCACTTGCGCGCCGAAACCGACCCGGCGCAGATGCTGTTCGACATTCACGGCCTGATCCTCGCGCTGCACCACGACGCGCGGTTTTTGCGGTCGCCCGGCGCCGTGCAGCGAGCGCGTGCGGCGTTCGAACGCGTGCTGAGCTACTACGCCACCGGCACCGCCGCAAGTTCCAGCGCGCCTTCCAGGGCGACGCTGGCGAGCGGCGCATCGGCCAAGCGCAAGCCCAATCCAAAGACCTGAACCACTCCACTCCAAGCGAGGCCACCATGCCCCAATACACCCCACCGCTGCGCGACATGAAGTTCGTTCTGCACGAGCTCTTGAACGTCACTGACGAGCTGCGGGCCTTGCCGAAGCACGCGGAAGTCGACACCGACACCATCAACGCCGTGCTCGAAGAAGCCGGTCGCTTTGCCGCCGAGGTGGTGGCACCGCTCAACCTGAGTGGCGACGCTCAAGGCTGCACGCTGGACAAGGCGACGCACGAAGTGCGTGCGCCCAACGGCTTCAAGGAGGCGTATGCCAAATTCGTCGAAGGCGGTTGGCCGGCCTTGAGCGCCGACCCGGCGTTCGGCGGCCAGGGCCTGCCGCATGTGCTGAACCAGTGCTTCTATGAAATGCTCAATTCAGCGAACCAGGCCTGGGCGATGTACCCGGGCCTGTCGCACGGCGCCTACGAGGCGCTGCACGTGCATGGTTCCGATGCGCAAAAGCAGATGTACTTGCCCAAGCTGACGAGCGGCCAGTGGACCGGCACGATGTGCCTGACGGAAGCGCATTGCGGCACCGACCTCGGCCTGCTGCGAACCAAGGCCGAGCCTCAGCTAGATGGCAGCTACAAGCTCACCGGCAACAAGATCTTCATCTCTGCCGGCGAACACGACATGGCCGAGAACATCGTGCACCTGGTGCTGGCGCGCCTGCCCGATTCTCCGCTCGGCTCCAAAGGTATCTCGTTGTTCGTCGTGCCCAAGTTCATGCCCAAGGCCGACGGCAGCCTGGGCGCGCGCAACGGCATCTACTGCGGCGGTCTGGAACACAAGATGGGCATCCACGGCAACGCCACGGCGCAGATCGTGCTCGACGGCGCCATCGGCGAATTGGTGGGCCAACCCAACAAGGGGCTGGCGGCGATGTTCGTGATGATGAATGCGGCGCGAATTGGCGTGGGTATGCAGGGCCTGGGACTGACCGAAGTGGCGTACCAGAATGCCGTGGTCTACGCGAAAGACCGAATCCAGATGCGCTCACTGTCGGGACCGAAGAACCCCGACAAACCGGCCGACGCGATCATCCACCACCCCGATGTGCGCAAGATGCTGCTGAC
>JANOLA010000799.1:0-3148 GCA_031419535.1 Burkholderiales bacterium
TCTGCGCCAACTCGCCCTTCGCGTAGCGCTTGGCCACGGCCTCCAGCGGCTGGGCCTTGATCTTGCCCGCCTGACCTTCGCAGCCGAACTGCAGATAGCGCTGCTTGCAAATGGCCTTCGCCGCTTCGCGCGCGGGCTTGAGGTAATCGCGCGGGTCGAACTTGTCGGGGTTCAACGCCATGTACTTGCGGATCGCGCCCGTCATCGCCAGGCGCACGTCGGTGTCGATGTTGATCTTGCGCACGCCGTGCTTGATGGCTTCCTGGATTTCCTCGACCGGCACGCCATAGGTTTCTTTCATCTTGCCGCCGTACTGGCGGATTTCTTCGAGCAGGTCTTGCGGCACGCTCGAGCTGCCGTGCATCACGAGGTGCGTGTTCGGAATGCGCCGGTGGATCTCTTTGATGCGGTTGATCGCTAAGATGTCACCGGTCGGCTTGCGGCTGAACTTGTAGGCGCCGTGGCTGGTGCCGATGGCGATCGCGAGCGCGTCGAGCTGGGTTTTCTTCACGAAGTCGGCCGCCTGCTCGGGGTCCGTCAGCAACTGCTCCATCGTCATCGTGGCTTCGGTGCCATGGCCGTCTTCCTTGTCGCCACGCATCGTTTCCAGCGAACCCAGGCAGCCGAGTTCGCCTTCGACGGTGACGCCCAGCACATGCGCCATTTCGACGACCTTGCGCGTCACGTCGACGTTGTAGTCGTAACTCGCGATCGTCTTGCCGTCGGCCTGCAGCGAGCCGTCCATCATCACTGAACTGAACCCGAGCTTGATGGCGCCGGAACACACGTCGGGGCTCTGGCCATGGTCTTGGTGCATCACCAGCGGCACCATCGGCCAGCTCTCCACCGCCGCGAGAATCAGGTGCTTGATGAAGGGCTCGCCGGCGTACTTGCGTGCACCGGCGCTGGCCTGCAGGATCACCGGCGCGCCGACTTCGGAAGCAGCCGTCATCACGGCCTGCACCTGTTCGAGGTTGTTGACGTTGAACGCTGGGATGCCGTAGCCGTTTTCAGCGGCATGGTCGAGGAGCTGGCGCATTGCAACGAGGGGCATGGCGGTGGTCCGGTAGTGGTGGGAGTGTGTCGGAATTCTAGGAGCCTGTCTGGCCCGTTACGGCGTGTTGACGCGCGAAATCGCGAAGCCTTGCGCCGACATCGCGCCGATGATGCGCTCCAGGTGCTCGATGCCACGCGTCTGCACCACGAATTCGATCTGCACGCGCTCGACCGACAGCGAACTGAACGCTCGCTGGTGGCGCACCTCGTCGATGTTCGCGCCAAGCTTGCCGAGCGCGCTCGTCACTTCGGCGAGCGCGCCGGGAACGTCGCGCACGTCGACCCGCAAGCGCGCCAGCCGCGCCGAGCGCACCATGCCGCGTTGAATGATTTCGGCCAGCACCAGCGGCTCGATGTTGCCGCCCGTCAGCACCAGGCCGACGCGCCGCCCGGCAAAGCGCGCGCCGTGGCGCAGCAGTGCAGCCAGGCCCACCGCGCCAGCGCCTTCGACGACCGTCTTTTCGATTTCCAGCAGCGTCACGATCGCCTGCTCGATGTCGTCTTCACCGACCAGCAGCATGTCATTCACATGGCTGCGAATGATGGGCAAAGTCAAACTGCCCGGGTGCTTGACGGCGATGCCGTCGGCAATCGTCGCCTGGCCGGCTTCGCGGTCACCGCCGTGCACGGCGTTCCAGGCGAGCGGAAAGCGCTCGGTCTGCACGCCGATCACGTCGATGCGTGGCGCCTGGGCGCGCGCGGCGACGGCGATGCCGCCGATCAGCCCGCCGCCGCCCACCGGCACGAGCAGGGTGTCGATGCTCGGCTGTTGCGCCAGCATCTCGAGCGCGATCGTCCCCTGGCCGGCGGCCACCGCGAGGTCGTCGAACGGGTGCACGACGCTCAAGCTCCGCTGCTCGGCCAGGTGCAGGCCGTGGCGCCGCGCGTCATCGAAAGTCTCGCCCTCCAGCACCACCTCGGCGCCGAAACGCCGCGTGTTTTCGACCTTCACGGCCGACGCGAAGCGCGGCATGACAACCGTCGTGCGAATCCCCAGGCGCTGCGTGTGGTACGCCACCGCCTGCGCGTGGTTGCCGGCCGAGACCGTGAGCACGCCCTGCGCACGCTCGGCGTCGCTCAGCATCGCGATGCGGTTGAACGCGCCGCGCTCCTTGAACGACGCGGTGAACTGCTGGTTTTCGAACTTCAGGAACACTTCGCAACCGGCCAGCTCGCCCAGCGTGCGCGAGCGCAGGCAGGGCGTCTCCAACACATTGCCGCGCAGGCGCTGAGCTGCCGCCTGGATGTCGTCGAACGTGAGCGTGGCGCTCATCGAGGGGCAAGGCCGCTTGAGTGTTCGCCCCCGGTCGCTTCGCGCCCGCCCCCTTGGCCCCGCAGGGGCCACTTCGTGGCCCTTGGGGCGAGCAACCGTGTTGGGGCAGCCCGGCGACGGTTGCTCATGCGACGCGACACACCTTGAGCATGTTCGTGCCGCCGGGGTGGCCCATCGGCTCGCCGCAGGTGATGGCGTAGGTGTCGCCGCTCTTGAGCACGCCTTTTTCGACGAGCAAGGCTTCGGCGCTAGTCAGCGCTTCGTCACTGTCGCGATACGCCGGCATCAGCAGCGGCCGCACGTTGCGGTACAGCATCATCTTGCGCTGCGACGCGGGCTGCGAGGTCAGGCCATAGATCGGCACCTTGATGTTGTGCCGGCTCATCCACAGCGCCGTCGAACCCGACTCGGTGAGCGCGAGGATCGCCTTGCAACCCAAGTGGTGCGCGGTGAACAGCGCGCCCATCGCGATCGATTGGTCGATGCGGCCGAAGCGCTTGTTGGTGAAGTCGGTTTCGATCGTCGCGTCGTCGGCGCGCTCGGCCTCGAGCGAAATCGCGTCCATCTGCTGGATCGTCTCGACCGGGTACTTGCCGGTCGCCGTCTCGGCGCTGAGCATCACGGCGTCGGTCCCATCGAGCACGGCGTTGGCGACGTCGCTCACCTCGGCGCGGGTGGGCACCGGGTTCACGATCATCGACTCCATCATCTGCGTCGCGGTGATCACCACCTTGTCGAGCTCGCGCGCGCGCCGGATCATGCGCTTTTGCAGCGCCGGCACCGCCGCGTTGCCGACCTCGACCGCAAGGTCGCCGCGCG
>JANOLA010000800.1:0-3235 GCA_031419535.1 Burkholderiales bacterium
GCCCTGCCCGACGAGGTTCAGGCCGCGTACGACTACCTGCCCACCACGCTTGCCGGCAATGCCGCGGGCACGGCGGTCATCGTGCTGCTGTTCTGGGGTTCGGACCCGCAGCCCGCGTTGTGGCTGTGGCTCGCGTGCAGCGCCGCGATCTGGGGCGCGCGCTTAGGCCTGGGCCGGCGCTTTCGGCGCTCGTTGCCGGCAAACCTTGCCGATTGGTCCACGTGGCAGCGCCGCGCCCAATGGGGAACGCTCGCTTCGGGCGCGAACTGGGGTCTGGCGGGAAGCCTGTTCCACGCCGGCGCACAGGGCATCCAGGAGACAGGTCTGGTGCTCGTCGTCTACACGTTCTGCGTGGCGGCGATGCCGATCCTCGCGACTCAGCCGCGCATCTACTTTGCCTACCTCGGTCTGGCCGCGGCGCCGCTCGTCGTTCGCATCGCCGCCTTCGGCGACGCCTACCATTTGCAACTCGCTGCGTTGCTGACGCTGATCGTCGGCCTGACGGCGGCGCTCGGTGGTACTTACCGGCAGGCGATGGCGCGCGTGATCGTGCTGAAGCTGCGCCTGAGCGAGGCGCTGGTGCAACTGCGATACGAGAAAGGAATCGCCGACGACGCGCGGCGCGAAGCCGAGATCGCCAATCGCGCGAAGACGCAGTTCTTCGCCGCCGCGAGCCACGACCTGCGCCAGCCGCTGCACGCGATGGGCCTGTTCGCGCAGGCGTTGCGCGAACGCACGCGCGACCATGAAGTGGCACCGCTCGTGAACAGCATCAACGAGTCGGTCGATGCGCTGGAGGGCCTGTTCTCGGAACTGCTCGACGTGACGCGCATCGACAGCGGGGGGATCGAAGTCCAGCCGCGCCACTTCTCCCTGGGCGACATGCTGCGCGGCCTGCGCCTGCACTTCGAGCCCGATGCGTTCGAGAAGGGTCTGGCGCTGCGCATTCGCGGCGCACAGCACAACGCCTACGCCGACCCGCTGCTGGTGGAGCGCATCGTGCGCAATCTGCTCGCCAACGCGATTCGCTACACCGAAGACGGCACGGTGCTGGTCGGCTGCCGCCAACGCGGCAAGAAACTGCGGCTCCAGGTCTGGGACACGGGCGTTGGCATCGCGCCCGAGCAGCAACAGCGTGTGTTCGAAGAGTTCTACCAAGTGCGCGGTGCGGCCGATGCAACGCCGGGCCAGCGCAAGGGGCTGGGCCTGGGCCTGGCGATCGTGAAACGCCTGGCCGACCTGATGGCCGCGCCGCTGACGCTGCAATCCTGGCCCGGGCGCGGCACGGTGTTCACGCTGGAATTGCCGGTGGGCGAAGCACCGGCGCCGGCGGCCACGCCGCGCACAAGCGCATTGGCGCAGGCCTTGACGTTAGAGGGTCGGCGCATCGTGGTCGTGGAAGACGACTCGGCCGTGCTCGCCGGGCTCGAAGCCTTGCTCGTCGGCTGGGGAGCGAGCCTGCGGAGCTTCAACAGCGTCGCCGCATGCGTGGCCTGGACGACCCAGTGCCCGGCCGCCGAGCCCGCGCCCGACTTGGCTGTCGTCGACTACCGCCTCGAAGACGGCCACGACGGCATCGAAGCCCTGAAGGCGCTGCGCGGCCGCTTCGGCGCGCTGCTGCCCGCGATCATGATCAGCGGCAGCACGATGAGCCGAGTCGAGGCCCAGGCGCAGCAGCACAACTTTCACCTGTTGGTCAAACCGGTGCTGCCCAACAAGCTGCGCGCGATGATCGGCTTCAAACTCCAGGGGCCGGCCGCGGAGCAGGCCCGGCCTGATGTGACGACCCGCGCTCAGAAATAGAGATTGCAGAGCAGCCCGAAGTGGTTGCCGCTCGCCGTCTCGTTGGTCTGCGTCACCGTGTAGCGCGCGTTGACACCGCGCAGCTTCACCCCGAGCCACGGCGTGAAGCGGTATTCGCCCTCGAGCACGAAGCCGACGGTCGAGTCGAACTTGACGTCGACGTTGCTCGCCACGCCACTGCCCTTGAGCCTGGGGTTGTTGACAAACTGAGCGCCCGCGCCGAAGCGCAGTTGCTCGTTGACCGGCACGTAGGCGAGCAAGTCGATCGGGTAACGGCCGAAGCGCACGTCGCCATTGGTGGCGTTGGTGGAGTCGACGTGGTAGCCGACGGTGGCTTGCAGCGACACGAGCGTGCCGATGCGCGATTCGCCGCCGAGGTAGAACATCACGCCCGATCCGGCGCGGACGTCTTGCGTCCTGCCGTCGGAGTACTGCACCGTCGCCAGCTTCGAGCCGCCGCCCGTGATGCCGATGCCGGCGATGAAGCTGATGGGCCGCGCGCTGTCTTGCGCGTGGGCGGCACCCGCCAGGGTCAGAACTGCAAGCGCGACAAGGCTTTTCACGGTGTCCCCTTCGTGGCAAGTGATAGTGGCCGATCTTAGCCGCCGGGACTTGACAGGTACTGTCTTTGCTGGGTGCGCACTATGCTTCAGTTCGACGAATAAGCCAGCCGCACATAGATCGGCGCAAACGCCTCGGCCTGCGTGACCTCGAGCAGCCGCTCGCGCGCCAGTTCGAGCAGCGCGATGAAGGTCACCACCATCACCTGCGGCCCGCGCGATGCGTCGAACAGGTCTTCGAACAGCGCGAAGCGCCGTCCCTGAAGCGTGCGCAGCACGATGCTCATGTGTTCGCGCACGCTCAACTGTTCGCGCGTGATCGTGTGGTGCTCGACGAGCTTGGCGCGGCGCAGGATTTCGGCCCTCGCCGCGCGCAACTCGTCCGCGTGAACCTGCGGCAGGCGCGGCGCCAGCGCCAGCTCGATCGTGACCTGGGCACGCAAGAAGTCGCGCCCGAGCAGCGGCAGCGCGTCGAGCCGCGCGGCGGCAAGTTTCATCTGCTCGTATTCGATGAGCCGGCGCACGAGTTCGGCACGCGGGTCTTCGGCCTCAACGCCGTCGCGCGTCTTCTTCGGCGGCAGCAGCATGCGCGACTTGATCTCGATCAACATCGCCGCCATCAGCAGGTATTCGCTGGCGAGTTCCAGGTTGCGCTTGCGGATCTGTTCGACATACGCCAGGTACTGGCGCGTCACGTCGGCCAGCGGAATGTCGAGGACGTTGAAGTTCTGGCGCCGGATCAGGTAGAGCAGCAGATCGAGCGGCCCCTCAAACGCTTCGAGAAACACCTCCAGCGCATCCGGCGGGATGTACAGGTCGGTCGGCAGTGTGAACAGCGGCTCGCCGTACAGGCGCGCGACGGCGACGCCGTC
>JANOLA010000801.1:0-4860 GCA_031419535.1 Burkholderiales bacterium
GTGATCTCGTCGAACATCAGTCCATAGGTGTTGATGAGGAAGTGGTGCCCGGGGCCGGGCACGCGCGCCGAGATATGTGTGAAGACGAGGTCGCTCCAGCCATAAGCGGCAACCAGGCGGTAGGCAGCGGCCAGGTCAACCCGGAGTTGCCATTCTTCGGTGCTGACGACTTCTTTGAGTGACGGGATTTTCATGCGGGGCCTCGATGATTCTGGGGTGGGCTGGATTGTCACTGGGGATTGCCCGCCCCCGTTCACCACCGCACGCGGTACTGCGCAAACAGAGTCGCCACGAGCACGGAAAGCAGCGACGTCGCGACGATCACATCGGCCAGGTAAGTCGGCACGCCGACCGCACGGCTCATGCTGTCGGCGCCCACCAGCACACCGGCGATGAAGACCGCCGCGCCGAGCACGCCCAGCGGATTCAGCGCGGCGAGCATCGCGATCACGATGCCGCTGTAGCCGTAGCCGGGCGACATGTCGAGCGTCACGTAGCCGGTGCGCCCGGCCACTTCCACCGCGCCGGCCAGCCCCGCGAGGGCGCCGGACAGGCACGCGACGATGACCGTCGTGCGCAGGGCGGGCACGCCGACGAACGCGGCAGCGCGTGCATTTGCGCCGGTCGCGCGGATCTGAAAGCCGAGCAGCGTGTGTTTGAACAGCACCGCCAGCGCGATCGCCAACGCCGCGGCGAGCAGCAGGCCGCTGTGCACGCGCGTGCCTGGAATCAGCTTGCTCAATTCCAGCTCGCTTGCCAAGGCCAGGCTCTGTGGCCAGCCGAGTGCCGACGGATCCTTCATCACGCCATCGAGCAGCGCGGACACACCGAGCAACGCGATGAAGTTCAGCAACAACGTTGTCACGACTTCATCGACGCCCAGCCGCGCCTTCAGCAGCGCGGGCACGAGCAGCAGCAGCGCGCCGGCGAGCGCTGCGGCGAGCAGCATCGCCGGGAACATCAACCACGCCGGCGCGGCAAGATCAGTGCCGACCTGAACCCCACCGACGGCCACCGCCGCCAGCGCCCCCGCGTAGAGCTGGCCCTCGGCGCCGATGTTGTAAAGGCGGGCCTTGAATGCCACCGTCGCGGCCAGGCCAGTGAGGATCAGCGGCACGGCGCGCGTCAGCGTCTCGCTCCACGCGAACACCGAGCCGAAGCCGCCTTGCAGGATCAGTGCATAGGTGCGACCCACCGGCGCGCCGGCCCAGGCAACCAGCACGGCGCTCACGAGCAGCGTGAAGCCTATCGCCGCGAGCGGCGCGAGCAGCAGCGCGGCGCCCGAAGTGTGTTCGCGTGGCTCGAATCGCATCGAGGGATCAGCTTCGGAGCGAGCACGGCGCGCACGCGCGCCGCGCTCGGCCGAGGCGCAGGCGTTGCAGCGCCGCGCGGCAGGGCTGCGGCGAGCTCACGCCGCGACCTCCGCGCCGTGGCGCATCGCGCCCGCCATCGCCAGCCCCAGGCTTTCGCGCGTCCATTGCTCGCCGGGCCGCGCGGGCGTGAGGCGGCCGCGGTACAGCACCGCGATGCGGTCGCCCAGCGCCAGCACTTCGTCGAGGTCGTCGGAAATCAGCAGCACCGCGGCGCCGGTGTCGCGCGCCGCGAGCAGCTGTTGCTGAACAAACGCCACGGCGCCAACGTCCAGGCCCCAGGTCGGCTGGTGCGCGACGATCAGCCGCGGCGGCCGGCCGTCGGGCGCGAGCAGGGCGCGCGCCAGAATCAGCTTCTGCAAGTTGCCGCCGGACAAGGCACGCGCCGGCGCGTCCAGGCCGGCGCCGCGCACGTCGAAGCGCTCTGCGATGTGCCGCGCATGCGCGCGTGCCGCGCCGCGGCGCACCCAGCGCGTGCCCAACACATTGCGGCTGAACGGCGCGCCGCCCAGGCGCTCGGCGCAGGCGTTTTCCCAGACCGGCAAGTCGCCGATCGCGCCCGTGCCTTGGCGGTCTTCCGGAATCCGCGCGACGCCTTGCGCAACCCGGGCCGCCGGGTCGGCGCGACATGCCTCGCCGTTCAAGGTGACGCTGCCCGCGCTGGCTGCGCGCGTGCCGCACAGTAGATCGGCCAGCGCCGCCTGGCCGTTGCCCGACACGCCGGCGATCGCGACGATTTCGCCGCCGTGCAGCGCGAGCGTGACGCCGTCGAGGCGGTCGCGCGCGCCTCCCGCCGTGTGCACCGCGTCGAGCACGCACACCGGCTGCGCCGACGCGTGCGCGGCGCTGCGAGTCGGCTGCGCCACGTCGTGCCCGACCATGCAGCGCGCGAGCTGCGCCGCGCTGGCGTCGGCCGCTTGCACAAGCGCCACCAGTTTGCCGGCGCGCAGCACGGCGATCCGGTTCGAGACGCGCAGCACCTCCTCTAACTTGTGGCTGATGAAGACGATCGATAGCCCCTGCTCGACCATGCGGCCCAAGGTCTCGAACAGCGCCTCGCTCTCGCGCGGCGTCAGCACCGCGGTGGGTTCGTCCAGGATCAGGATGCGCGCGCCGTGCCGGCCTTCGCGACCGACGAGCGCCTTCAGGATCTCCACGCGCTGGCGCTCGCCGACCGACAGGTCCGCCACGCGCGCGTCGGGCTGCACGTCCAGGCCGAAGCGCTGCGCGGCCTCCAACAAACGCGCGCGCGCCGCGTCGCGCCGCGACCAGGGCCGCCACAGCGGCTCGGCTCCAGCCATCACGTTGTCCAGCACGCTCAGGTTGTCGGCCAGCGTCGAATGCTGGTGCACCATGCCGATGCCCGCGTCGAGCGCGGCGCGCGGTTGGCCCGGCGGCAAGGGCTTGCCGAAGGCTTCGATGTGGCCGGCGTCGGCAACATAGTGACCGAACAGAATAGCCACCAGCGTGCTCTTGCCCGCGCCGTTTTCGCCGAGCAGCGCGAGCACCTCGCCGCGTTTCAGGTCGAGCGAAATCGAATCGTTGGCGACGAGTGAGCCGAAGCGCTTGGTGATGCCTTGCAGGCGCAGGACCGTATCGCTCATCGATGAACCCTCACCCCGGCCCTCTCCCGCTTGCGGGAGAGGGAGGAGAAGTGGCTCCCTCGCCCCGGTACTCGGGGGAGAGGGCGGGGGTGAGGGGCCGACGCTCGGCATGCAGTGCGCGGGGCCGGGGGCGCACTTACTTACTTGGCCGTCGACTTCGGCTGGTTGTCGTCCACCTTGACGGTGAAGCTCCCGGCGAGGATCGCACCCTCCTTCGCGCGCATCTTCGCCACCACGTCGGCCGGGACCTTTTTCTCGAACGTGCCCAAGGGTGCAAGCTCCGAACCCTTGTGCTTCATCATCGAATAAGGGCCGTAGTCTTCCGCCGCGAACTTGCCGTCCTTGACGAGCTTGATGGCCCGGTCGATGCTCGGCTCCATGTGCCAAAGCGCCGAGGCGACCACGGTGTCGGGGTACTTGTCTTGCGTGTTGATGACGTTGCCGATCGCGAGCTTGCCTTTCTCCTTGGCCGCGTCGCTGACGCCAAAGCGCTCGGCGTACATCACGTCCGCGCCCTTGTCCATCATCGCAATCGCCGCTTCCTTGGCTTTGGGCGGGTCGAACCAGCTGTTGATGAAGCTCACCGTGAACTCGACTTTCGGGTTCACCTCTTTCGCGCCCGCCATGAAGGCGTTCATCAAGCGGTTCACTTCGGGGATCGGAAAACCGCCGACCATGCCGATTCGGTTGCTCTTCGTCATACCGCCAGCAATCATGCCCGACAGGTACGCCGGCTCCTGGATGTAGTTGTCGAACACGGCGAAATTGGGCGCGGCCGGCTTGCCCGACGATCCCATCAGGAAAGCGACCTTGGGGAAGTCCTTCGCCACCTTGCGCCCGGCGGCTTCAACGCCGAACACTTCGCCGACGATCAGCGTATTGCCGCCGGTGGCGTATTCGCGCATCACGCGCTCGTAGTCGGCGTTGGCGACGTTTTCGCTCGCCTTGTATTCGATCTCGCCGCGCGCAGCGGCCGCGTTCAGCGCCTTGTGAAGGCGGCTCACCCATTGCTGCTCGAACGGCACGGTGTAGATGCCGGCGACTTTGAGTTTGGCTTGGGCCAAGGCGAAGCCGGGTGCGGCCAGGGCGATGGACCCCGCCAGGGCGAGCAGGGAGCGGCGCAGTGCATGGTTTGGGGACATGGGTTCTCCTTTTGGGTGGGGTTGGCGCAGGCGTGCACCTTTGTGTGGCGCGCCGACGTGGCTGCATGTTGCCCAGACCGGATCGAGTGAGAAAGAGTGCTTTTCCCTACCTCTCTTTGCAGCTTCGGTGCCAGGCCCTGCGCGCCACAATGGCGCATGAACTCGCTTTCCAGCCGCGAGGCGGCACCAAACAACGGCGAACGCTGGAAGCCCAGCGTCACCGTCGCCGCGATCATCGAGCACGACGGGCGCTACCTGCTCGTCGAGGAAAACACCAGTGAGGGATTGAGGCTGAACAACCCTGCCGGGCACCTTGACCCGGGGGAGTCCCCCCTGCAAGGCGTGGTGCGCGAGGCGCTCGAAGAGACGTCGCGCCAGTTCACGCCGCAGGCTGTGCTGGGCGTCTACCTGTCGCGCTTTCAACGCCAGCGCAGCGGCGAAGACGTGACCTACCTGCGCATCGCGTTTTGCGGCACGGTGGGTGAGGCCGACCCGAGCCGCGCGCTCGACCGCGGCATCGTGCGCACGCTGTGGATGACACCCGACGAATTGCGCGCCAGCGCCGCCCGGCACCGCAGCCCATTGCTGCTGCGTTGCATGGAAGACCACCTCGCCGGAAAGCGCTTTGGCCTGGACCTGCTGCACGCCGATCCGTCGCTGTGGCAGCCGGAATTGCGGCCCTGAGCACACGCCTTGGCGGCGGCATTCGTCGACCGGCCCCGAGCGCGCGACGTCGATCAATCC
>JANOLA010000802.1:0-2369 GCA_031419535.1 Burkholderiales bacterium
CGCGGCGCGCGAAGGCCGCCTCCGATTGCGGCGACAGGTCCTGCAATGCCGCGTGCAAGGCGCGCTCGGCAGGTTCGAGCAGCAGCAGCGGGTCGATCCGAGCGGCATCGAACGAAGCGCTCTTCTTCAGGATGTTGCCGACACGCTTGTTCGCCGCTGCCAGTGATGCAGCTTGTGGCATTGCCGCGAATTCGCGCACCGCGGCCAGGCGCGGGGTGACTTCGCCGAGGCTCCAGAATTTGTCGTCGGCCAGCACGGCCTCGACCTCGAGCGCCGAGTAGCCCTGGTCGCGGGAAGCGACGGACAGACGATCGCGGAAAAACTGCAGCAGCGAATCGCGCACCAGCACGGGAGTGCCGGGGTCAGTGGTCACTTCAGAGCGCCAAGCCGGCGGCCAACTCGGGGCCGCGAGCGCAATACCGATCGCGGCGTCGAGGGTCAGCGTGGGCAAACGTTCGGCGAGCATGCGCAGCACGCCCAGCGCGTGCCGGCGCAGCGCGAACGGATCCTTGTCGCCGGTGGGCAGCGCGCCGATGCCGAACAGGCCGACCAGGGTCTCCAGTTTGTCGGCGAGCGCGACGACAACTCCCGTGTCATTGCGCGGCAGCGCGTCGCCGGCGAAGCGCGGCTTGTAGTGGTCTTCGATCGCGAAGGCGACCGCTTCGCTCAAGCCGTCGTGGCGCGCGTAGTAGCCGCCCATGATGCCTTGCAGCTCCGGGAACTCGCCGACCATGTCGGTCAACAGGTCCGCCTTGGCAAGGCGCGCGGCGTGCTCGGCTTGTTGCGCGAGCGCCTCGCCGCCAAGTTGCCCGCCGATTTCGCGCGCGATGGCGCACACGCGCCGCACCCGGTCGCCCAGGCTGCCGAGCTGGTGGTGATAGACCACCTTTTCCAGCCCGGGGGTGCGCGACTCGAGCGTGCGCTTGCGGTCCTGGTCAAAGAAGAACTTCGCGTCGGCCAGGCGCGGCCGAACGACGCGCTGGTTGCCTTCGATCACGCGGCTCATGTCGTTCGCGCGGATGTTGCTGACGACGAGAAACTTGTTCGTGAGCTGGCCGTTCGCATCGAGCAGGGGGAAGTACTTCTGGTTCGCCTTCATCGTCAGGATCAGGCATTCCTGCGGCACTTCGAGGAACTGGCGCTCGAATTCGCAGACCACGACATGCGGCCGCTCCACCAGCGCGGTGACTTCGTCGAGCAATGCGGCGTCGTCGATCGGGCTCAGGCCTTCCTTGGCCGCGGCCGCGTGCAACTGGCGGCTGATTTCGCCGTGGCGCGAATCGAAGCTGGCGATCACGGCGCCTTGTTCGTCGAGCTGGCGCGCGTAGTGGTCGGCGTCGATCAGCATCACCGGGCTCATCGGCGCTTCGAAACGGTGGCCTTCGGTGTGGCGCCCGGCTTGCAGACCCAAGGTCGCGATCGGCACGACTTCGGCGCCGTGCAGCGCCACCAGGCCGTGCGCCGGGCGCACGAACTGCACGCTGGTCCAGCCATCGGCCAACTGGTACTGCATCAGCTTCGGGATCGGCAGCTTCGCCAGCGAGGCATCGAGCGCCACTTGCAAACCGTCATGCAAGGCCGCGCCCTTGACCGTGGCGTCGAGGAACAGCGCTTCGCCTTTGCCGTCGAGCTGGCGCCGCAGTTTGGGCAGCACCGACGCATCGGCGCCCAGGCTGCTGAGCTTTTTCAGCAACGCCGGTGTGGCCTGGCCCGCGGCGTCGAGGCCGACGCTGACCGGCATCAGCTTGTGCGAGCGCTGCGTGTCGGCGGCGAAAGCGCGCACCGCGCTGATGTGCGCCGCCAGCCGGCGTGGCGTAGCGTAGGGCGTCACGGCGCTGTGGTCGGTGAGCAAGCCCTGCTCGCGCAAGGCGTGTGCCAGCCCATCGGCGAACGCCAGGCTCAAGGCCTTCAGCGCCTTCGGTGGCAGCTCCTCGACGCGAAGCTCGACGAGCAGGTTCTTGTTGCTGGTCATTGGTGCACCCTAAGGCGTGGGGCCACGAAGGGGCCGCTTCGTGGCCCACGCCGGTCCCGCCGAGCGGGAATGAGCCCTACGGGCGGCCGGGCGCGGCTCATGGCGCCACAACCGCTGCACCGGGGCTTGACGCTCCGGCGGCGCGAGGCGCCAGCTTGGCGATCGTCTCATTGGCCCACTCGCGCGGTGCCATCGGGAAGCCCAGGCGCGCGCGGCTGTCGAGGTAGCTCTGCGCGACGCTGCGCGACACGTTGCGAATCCGCCCGATGTAGGAGGCGCGCTCGGTGACGCTGATCGCGCCGCGCGCATCCAGCAGGTTGAAGCTGTGGCCGGCCTTGAGCAGCTGCTCGTAGGCCGGTAGCGCCAGCTGCTGGCCCATCAGGTGCTGGCTCTGGCG
>JANOLA010000803.1:0-1680 GCA_031419535.1 Burkholderiales bacterium
GAACATTTCGCCGCCAACCTGGGACCGCCCGGCGCCGCGCCGGCACCGGGTCGCAAGGACTGGCGCATCGCGGTGGACGTGCAGCGTTTCGACTCGGTGCCCGGGCGCAGCACGCTCGTCGCGCAATGGGCGTTGCTCGCGAGTGGCGACACACCGGCGCTGCGCTGCCGAAGCGTGCACGAGCAAAACGTCGGCGCGGCTGCACCGGCATTGGCCGCAGGGCACCGCCAAGCGCTCCAACAGCTTGGCGCTGCCATTGCAGGTACCGTGGCGGCGCTCGACGCCGGTCGGCCCGGCGGCTGCCCAACAGTGCCCTGACGGAGGCCAGCAAGGCATCCGAGACACGCCGCGGGGCTCGGATTCCTTGGATGTGGCGAGCTGGAACTTCCAGGCGTCGCGCTCAGTTGGTCGGTGTTTGCCGTGCCGCGCCGATCGCACTACAGTGCGCTATGAGCGAGCAACGCGCGCTCCTGTTCACCGACGTCGTCGACAGCACGCTTCTCGCCGAGCGACTTGGTGACGCGGCGAGCGCAGCCGTGTGGGTCGCGCATGACCGCGCCGCGCGCGACCTGCAGCCACGCTGGCGTGGCCGCGAAATCGAAAAGACCGACGGCTTGCTGGTGCTGTTCGAGAGCGCCGGTGAAGCTGTCGGCTATGCCCTCGCCTACCACGCCGTGTTGGCGCAATTGCCGGTACCGCTGAAGGCGCGCGCCGGCCTGCACGTCGGGCCGGTGACGTTGCGTGAGAACAGTGCGCCGGACGTGGCGCTCGGCGCGAAGCCGGTCGAAGTGGAAGGCCTGGCCAAGCCGATCGCGGCGCGGGTGATGGCAGTCGCGCTCGGCGGGCAGACCATGATGACCGCCGACGCGCGTGATGCGCTGCACGGCGCCTCCGTGCGTCTGGAGTCGCACGGCCATTGGCGATTCAAGGGCATCGCCGAGCCCATCGAGCTGTTCGAAGCCGGGGCCGCCGAGGCGGCTATCGCCGGAGCGCCATTCAATGCCCCCGCGGACGGGCTCAAAGCGTACCGCGTGGTGCGGCAGCACGGCTTGTGGCTGCCGGCGCGCCAAATCAGGCATCGGTTGCCCGCCGAACGCGACGACTTTGTCGACCGTCATCAGCCGCTGCTCGATCTGGCGCGCCGCTTTGACGCCGGCGCGCGGCTGGTCAACGTGCTCGGCATGGGTGGAAGCGGCAAGACGCGGTTCGCCACGCACTTCAGCTGGAACTGGCTCGGCGACTTTCCCGGCGGGGCTTGGTTCTGCGACCTGTCGCAGGCGCGCGGCCCCGACGGAATCGTGCACGCGGTGGCCGAGGCCCTCGAAGTGCCGCTCGGCCGTGACGACCCGGTCGTACAGCTGGGCCATGCGATCGCCGCGCGCGGCGCGTGCCTGTTGATCCTAGACAACTTCGAGCAGGTCTCGCGTTACGCCGCCGACAATTTGGGCTGTTGGCTCGATCGGGCCTCGGAAGCACGCTTTCTCGTGACCAGCCGCGAAGTGCTGGGACTTCCCGGCGAAGAGGCGCTCGCGCTGCCGCCACTGCTGCCGCCCGACGCGGCGGCGCTGTTCTTGCGGCGCGCCGAGTCGGCCTGCTCCGATTTCCAGCCGAGTGCCTCGGACCGGGCCGCCATCCTGCCGCTGGTCAAGCTGCTTGACGGATTGCCGCTCGCCATCGAAC
>JANOLA010000804.1:0-3260 GCA_031419535.1 Burkholderiales bacterium
AAATGGCCGCCTACATCTCCCCGCGGCCGGGCTACACCCCGCACCCCCTGACGATCCGTGCGGCGCTGGAGATGCTCAGCCTGGTGGACCGCTCGGGTCGCTTTCGATCCACGCCGACGTCTTGAGTGCAGCATTGCCATCCTGAAGCGATGCGCCGGGCGATCACGCTGTGACCCGTCTGACAAGAAGGCGCGGCGGGGTCCGACACGATGCAGGAAGGTACGCAAGTACCCTTGGGTCTGGCGTCGATTGGCGCCGGCCGCGCGAGGCTTGCCCTGCGTGACTCTTTCGTTCACAACACTTGCCGGCCTCGAGCGGCGCACAGAGACCCAGCCATGAAAGCCAAATTCGACCGCAGATCGCATCCAAAGAGTCCATGCCATGAACGCTTGCCAGGGCGGATGCCGGCAGCCATCGTGTCGGGCTTGCTGGCCTTGGTCCTGATCGGGCCGGGGGCGGTGCACGCGGGCGGGCTGCTGGACATGCCAGGGGCGAGCGCGCAGGGCCACGAGCCGTTGCCAACGGATCGCCTGATCGTCAAATACCGTGGCTCGCCGGCCGGCGCGGCGCCAGCCGCCTCGGCCTCCGAACGCGCCACGCTGCACCGCTCCGCCCACGATTCGGCGGCACGCATGGGGCTGCGCATGCAGTGGCTGCGCGTCGGTGCGTTGGGGCTGCAAGTGATGAAGCTCGAGCGCCGCATGGCGCACGCCGACGTACAACGCCTGGCACGCGACATCGCGGCCAACGATGCGGCGGTTGAGTACGCCGAACCCGATCGCATCGTCACGATTGCGTTCACACCCAACGACACCCAGTACGGCCAGCAATGGCACTACTTCGAGGCCACCGGCGGGCTGAACTTGCCGCCTGCCTGGGACAAGTCCGTCGGCGTTGGCGTGACCGTGGCCGTCATCGACACGGGCTACCGGCCGCACGCCGACCTGGCGCAAAACATCCTGCCGGGCTACGACATGATCGCCGACGTCTTGGTGGCGAACGACGGCGATGGGCGCGACGCCAGCGCGCTCGACCCGGGCGACGCGCTGCTGGCCGGCGAATGCGGCGTCGGTTCGCCGATGCAAGACAGGCCCAGCAGTTGGCACGGCACGCATGTGGCTGGAACGATCGCCGCCGTGACGAACAACAGCGCTGGCGTGGCCGGTGCCGCAATCGCCACCCGGGTCTTGCCGGTGCGTGCGCTCGGCAAGTGCGGTGGATATACGTCCGATGTGGCAGCGGGCATTGTCTGGGCCTCGGGCGGCAGCGTGCCCGGCGCGCCCGCCAATCCGACTCCGGCGCGCGTCATCAACATGTCGCTCGGCGCCAGCGGGCCTTGCGGCGGCGCATCGAGCGACGCGATCGCCGCGGCGCGCAGCCGCGGCACCGTGGTGATCGCCGCAGCGGGCAATTCGAATCTCGACGTGGCCAATTTCTCGCCCGCCAACTGCGCCGGCGTGATTGCCGTGGCCGCCACGAACCGTGGTGGCGGCAAGGCTTTCTACTCCAACTTCGGCGCGCTGATCGCGGTGGCGGCACCGGGCGGCGACATGAGCAGCGGCACGGCCAACGGAATCCTGTCGACGTTCAACAACGGCGCCACGGCGCCGGGCACGGACGCCTACGCCCACTACCAGGGAACGTCGATGGCGGCGCCGCACGTGGCGGCGGTCGTGGCGCTGATGCTCTCGAAGAACGCCGCACTCACACCCGACGAGGTGGCGACCCGCCTGAAAAGCTCGGCACGCGCCTTCCCGGCCGCCTGCGCACAGTGCGGCGCGGGCATCGTTGACGCCAGCAGCGCCATCGATGCGGCAAGCGCCAGCGCGGCGCCGCCCGGGCCGTGAACCTCAGTTCATTTCAGCGGTAGTGCGAACCCATGCCGCCGAAGCGGCTTCGTCCGACAAGAAATCGCGACGCGGCCCGACACGATGAATGGGGGCGCGCAAGTACCCTTTGTGGGAGTCGTCGGTTGACGCCAACCGCGCAATCGACGGCAACTCGAAGCTGCAAACCGCAAAGGTGAATCTCATGGATGACCTGCCACACCTGCCACTCGGAGCCCACCTCACATCGCCGCGTTGGGGTTACGTGCACCACGGCCTTTATGCAGGCGCTGGACGGGTGATCCACTACGCCGGCTTCGATCGGCTGTTTCGAAGTGGGCGCGTCGAGGAAACTTCGCTCGAATGTTTCAGGCTCGGCTGCGCCGTGCAGGTGAAGGCCTGGGTGGCGCCCAAGTTTTCAGGGGAAGCTGCGATAGGGCGTGCTCGAGCGCGGTTGGGCGAGAACCAGTACAGCTTCTGGGCCAACAACTGCGAACATTTCGCGCAGTGGTGCATCTCGGGAACGAACCGCAGTGAGCAAGTGGATTCGTGGACGGCGTGGCTGCGCGTTGCCCTCGATCGGCTTTGCTCCTTGCTGGCGGCGCGAGGGTCTGCAACGCCGAGTGCTGGGTCCAGCCATTGCGCAACACTCGTCGCCGCGGCCATTGCCGTGCTGGCCCTGGGCGCCTGCGGCAAATCCGGCGCGCCGAGCACGAGCCCGCCCGACCAGGCGGAGCAGGTGGCCAAGCAGCTTGCCGCCAAGATCGATCGTGCCAGCGCCGACGCGGCCATCGTCTTCGCGGTGAATCTGGGGTTGGCGCGCGACGGCAGGCTCGACCCGGCGAGCATCGATGTCGAAGCGTATCGCGGTCGGGTTGCGTTGCGCGGCACGGCGCCGGATGCGGAATCAGTGGCGCGCGCGCGGCAGATTGTTCTCGCCGTCGAAGGCGTGACCGGCCTCGACAACCATCTGACGGTCCATCCAAAGTCCTGATGTCGCTGGGGTCGCCACGCGCGAACTAGGCTCTCAAGGCAACTTCGATGCCGATTCCGCGGTAACCGATAAAGCGGCCCGGCAGGTTGAACATCGGCTCGCCGCTGACACGAAACTGTCGACGTGAGCCCCCGGCATCGGTGCGGCTGAATGCAAAGTCCAGGAAGGGTTGCCGGGCGGCGATTTTTGCCTGAAGCGCTTCGTGTTCGGCCAGGTTCCAGCCCGTCGGCGCGTCTTCGCCTGCCGCACCCATGAAAGAGGCGACTCCGACTCCCAACAGTTCCTCGACCGGGCCGCAGACATGCGTGAACTGCCCGGTGTCGTTCTGCTCCCAGTACCAGTCGGAGGCCAGTTCCGTCAGGCTGCGAAAGCGTGCTTCGCTTGCGCGCAGTTCCGCGGTCCGCTCGTGCACCGTCTGCTCCAGCAGTTGATTGTGGTTT
>JANOLA010000805.1:0-5589 GCA_031419535.1 Burkholderiales bacterium
GTTGGGCGGGCAAGTGAAGAAGATGCCGATCTTCGCCGGCGCAACGTTGGCGGGCGTCAAGATGATCGCCGACCTGCCGGGCGCCAATCTGTCCGGCGCCGACTTTCGCGGCGCACGCATCGGCGTCGACATCAAGAACCAGGGCATGGGGCAGATGCGCACCGACCTGTCGAACGCCAATCTGGCGGGCTCGAATTTCGCAGGCGCCGACATGAACCGTTCACTGCTGACTTTTGCGAACCTGAAGAACAGCAACCTGCGCGGCGCGAGCTTGTTCCGCGCCAAGCTGGCCGGCGCGGACCTGAGCGGCGTCGATGTCACCGATGCGGACTTCACCGAAGCCGACCTGCAGGGCACGATTCTGCGCGGTGCGATAGGCCTGCAAAAGGCCCGGGGGCTCGACCGCGCGGAGAACTTCGACAAAGCGATCCGTTGAACGTACGGTCCCGCGATTCCAGCCTGTAGTGCGCAGAGTCAGTCCGCACGCGCCCCGTTGTTCGGCACCGGCAGCACCCGCAGCGTGGCATTCAGGACCTTTCGGTCTTCCGGATCAGGCAGCGCTTCGATCAGGCGCACCGCGTTCGCATAGTGCTCCGCGTGGGTGCGCGTGTCCTGGTTCGCCGCCGCAACGTTGGCCGTGACGGCATGCGCCAGCGCCAGCTCCCAAGGCTGCGCCCCTTCGTCAAAGAACATCCGCGCCTTCGCGAGGTAGTGCTTCGCGGGATGCCCCAAACCAAGCAGCGCATAGGCGTGCGCCAAGAGCTGTGCCGCATGCGCCCGATTGTTGTCATTGCCGACGCTTCTCCAGAAATACATCGCCGCGTGCGCGGCTTGCAGCATCTCCTCATCCTCTTCGGAAGAACGCGTCGACGCTTCGGACAAGGCCCAAGCCCGGTTGTTCGCCTGGCTCGCCAGGCGACGCTGCCAGGCTGCTGTTTCTTCGGGTGTGGGTTTGTCGCTCATGGAGTGATTCCGGGTGCCGGGCCAGCCTTTCAGGGCCAGTCACTGAGGCCGGATCATCGCTCGGCTTTCACCGTGCAAGGATAGCGCGCCGACCGTGCACAGCTACTTCGACGCTGTGGCCTTGAGCGCAGCGTAGTGTCCGGCTCGACTCCGATCGCCGCGCTCACGATAGAGGATTTCCAGCTCCTCGAACACATACCGATCGGGCGCGTTCGCGGCTTCGCACTCGCGCTCCAGCCGCAGTTGAATCGCCAGCGCTTCGTCCAGGCGCCCCAGTGCGAGACCCGCGGCGAGCCGGGAAGGCATGCCTCGATCGCGCAACAAGTCGAGCTGCGTTCAGGGATGCGGCCCCCAAGGCGCGGCCAGCATGAGCTGAATCTCCTGGCTGCGGATCAGCGGCCGAATCTGCTTCGCAAAGGCCATGAACTCGGCGTTCTCGAACAGGCGTTTCCAGTGCGCGCGGCGGTCGTCGTCGCTGTCGAAGCGCCACAAGTGGATCAGCTGATGCAACTCGCCGGTATCGCTGGTGAAGTAGCCGATCAGCTTCTTGCCAAAGCCGCCGGCTTCGAGGGCGGGCCAGCCCTGCGTCGAGTAGAGGCGAAGCACTTCCGACATCTGCCCGACAACGGCGGAGTAGGTGCGCTTTTCATAGACGATGGGCATGGTGTTCTGTCTCCTTGTGATTGAGGTTGCGGGATTGTCACCCGCGTTGACGCAGGCCCGCCGCCTCACCTCTCGCCCGAAGCCCTCGCCTCCACCGCCATCACCGCCGCCTCGACGCGCGAGCTGAGGTTGAGCTTGGCCAGGATATGGCGCACGTGCAGCTTCACGGTGTCGTGGCTGATTTCGAGAGCGCGCGCAATGGCCTTGTTGCTTTCGCCGCGCGCCAGGTGGTCGAGGATCTGGCGTTCGCGTTCGGTGAGCGAGGCCAGCATTTCCTTGCGCACGCTGCCGCTCGAGCCGGCTTGCAGCATCTGCGCGAGCTTGAGCGTCATCGCCGGCGCCACGGTGAGTTCGCCGCGCGCGGCGCGCTCGATGCCGGCCATCACGTCTTCGGGCTCCATGTCTTTCAGCAGATAGCCGCGCACGCCGGCGCGCAGCGCTGCCGACAGGTCGGCCTCGGCGTCGCTCATCGTCAGAATCAGCACCGGCGTGTCGATGCCCTCGGTGCGCAGCTTCCGGAGCAGCGTCAAGCCGTCGAGCGCGGGCATGCGCAGGTCGAGCACGAGCAGGTCGGGCTTGTGCTCGCGCAGCGCGTCGGGAACCTGCTGCGGATCGCCCAAAGCGGCAACGACCTTGATGTTGCCGCGGTGCTGCAGCAGGTCGGTCAGGCCACTGCGGCACAGCGCGTGGTCGTCGACGAGCATGACACACAGCGCAGGCGTACTCATGGTCTCACCTGGGCCGCCGGGGCGGTGAGCGGCGCCCAGACGCGCACGCGCGTGCCGCCGCCGGCGCGCGCGCCGATTTCGAATTGGCCTCCCAGCCTGACCGCGCGTTGGCGCATGATGTGAATTCCGTAGTGCGAGCCGTTGGCGTCGGCGTCGAGATCGGGCCGCACACCGCGGCCATCGTCTTCGACGAGGATCTCAACGCCATCGTCGCACATGCCGATGCGCAACCAGGCATGCGTGGCACCGGCATGGCGCGCAATGTTGGTCAAGGCCTCCTTGGCGATGCGCGACAACTGGGCCTGTTGCACTGAGTTCAGCTCCAGCCCCATGGAACCGTCTTCGAACGCGACGTCGATGCCGGTGGACGCCTCGAACTCGCCGATGCCGGCGCGCAGCGCGTGCGCCAGGCCGAGCGGATCGATCGGCGCGCGAAAGTTCGTGAGCAGTTCGCGCAGCCCCGTGTGGGCGTCGCTCACGCCGCGCCGCACGTCGGCCGCATAGCGCAGCGCGCTGGGCTCGTCGTGCTCGGCGATCGCGCCTTGCAACAGCGGCATGCGCATCTTGACAAAGGTCAGGTTCTGCGCGATCGAGTCGTGCACTTCGGCGGCCATCGCCTGGCGCTCGCTCATCACTGCGGCGCGCAGTTGCGCTTGTTCGAGGCGCGCGTTGTTCAGCGCGAGGCCGAGGAAGTCTCCCACCGAATCCAGCAGCGACAGTGCCTGCGGGCCCGGGCCCTCGTCGCGCAGGAAGAACAGGTTGTAGACGCCGAGCACCTGGCCGCGGTGCTTCAGCGGCACGGCGAGCATGCGCCGGAAGTCGCCGCCCAAGTGCCCGGCCATGCCGAGCTGCGGGCACGCGGCCTGGCCGTTCGCCCAAGTGGCCGCACCGTGGCTCGCCGCAGTGCCGCACGCGCCGCAGTCTCGGTGGGTGGTCCACGCGCCGCGCAGTGCGGTGCTCCTGAGTAGATCCGCACTTGCCGGGCTACTCAGTCCCCCTCGGGGGGCGGACGACGCAGTCGTCGGCCTGGGGGCGCTCATGAGGCCGACGCTGCTCACCAGATGCAGTTGCTCGCCGCTTTGCGAGATGGCGCGCACCGCGCCGGCATCGGCGCCGGCGATTCGCAACAAGGGGGTCAGGAAGCGCGCCAGCAACTCGGGCAGGTCGTCGGCGCTGGCGAGGTCGGCCGCCAGATCGCGCAGCAGACTGGCCTGGCGTTCGGCGCTCGCGACCGCCACCGTCGCTTCGAGGCCGGAGGCCGCGGCTTGGGGAGTCGGATGCGAGGTGGTCACGGCCAATTATCGCGTCAGGTGAATGGATCAGGGGCGGCGGATCAGGGTCGGCGCGGCGCTGCGCGCGTTTCGACAGGCGCCAGCGCCGCGCAGTGGTCGATGAACGCCTGCGTCGCGCGGCCCAGGCGCTTGTCGCGGCGCAGCACCATCGCCAGGCGGCGCCGCGCGGCGGGCAGGCGCGTGCGCACGGCGACCAGTTGGCCGAGCTCGAGCGCCTGTTTCACCGCGTGGCGCGACAGGCAGGCGAGCCCCGCGCCGGCCGCGGCCCGGCGCGTGATGGCTTCGGTGCTGCCGAGCTCGAAACCGACTTTCAGGCTCCCCAAGTGCTCGATCAGCCAACTGTCGGCGGCCTGGCGCGTGCCCGAGCCGTGCTCGCGCAGGATCCACGTCGCTTCGCGCAACTGGGCGACGCTGGCGCGGCCGGTGGCGAGCGGGTGGTTCGGCGCCGCGACGATCGCGAGCTCGTCGCTCAACCAGGAGCGCACCTGCAAGTCTGGGTGCGTCTGCGGCCCTTCGATGAATCCGACGTCGGCCTCGAGGTTCGCGACCGAGGCGATTACTTCGCTGGTGTTGCCGATCGCGAGGCGCACCGCGCTGTGCGGGTGCGTTACACGCCACTGCGCCACCAGTTCGGGCAGCAGGTACTCGCCGATCGTCAGGCTCGCCGCGACGCGAAGCGTGGTGGCGTGCTCGGCCGTGAACAGGCCTTGCAGTTCGGCGGCGTGGTCGAGCAAGGCGGTGGCACCGGGCAGCAGCGCACGGCCGTTCTCGTAGAGCACGAGGCGCCGGCCGGTGCGGTCGAAGAGCTGCACGTTCAGGCCGGCTTCGAGCTCGGCGAGCGCGGCGGAGGCCGCCGACTGCGATCGCGCCACCCGGCCGGCGGCCACGCGCGTCGAGCCGCTGCGTGCGATCGCCGCGAACACTTCGAGCTGGCGCAGCGACAGGCGCAGCCGCTCGGGCAGCCTGCGCGGCGGCGCGGCGCTCGGCCGGGGCGTTGGCGTGGGCGTGGGCATGGGCGCGGGCTCGACTGCCGGGCCGCTGGCCCGGCCCCGGCGCTGACCTGTTTTATCGATCATGTTGACTTGAATTCTCCGCTTTTTTCTTTCAGCTTCGTTGCATAGCATGGGCCGATCCATGGGACCCCTTGTCAGCCCGCACGGCAGCGCCGAGCTCATGCCCCTGTTGCTAGAGGGCAGCGAGCTCGCGCGCGAGCGCGAACGTGCGCTGACGCTGCCGCGGCTGCCGGTGAGTTCGCGCGAGCGCGGCGACATCATCATGCTGGGCATCGGCGGCTTCACGCCGCTCACCGGCTTCATGTCGCACGCCGATTGGCGCGGCGTGTGCGACGACATGAAGATCGCAAGCGGCCTGTTCTGGCCGATCCCGATCACCTTGTCGGCGCAGCCTTCAGTGGCGCAAGACCTCGAGATCGGCCAGGAAGTCGCGCTGATCGGCCCGGGCGACCTGGAGCCGATCGCGCTGCTGCGCATCACCGAGAAATACCGCATCGACAAGACGCATGAATGCGTGCGCGTGTTCCGCACCATCGACCCGGCGCACCCCGGCGTGAAGATGGTGCTCGAGCAGCCCGAAGTGAACTTGGCCGGGCCGGTCAAGGTGCTGTCACGCGGCGGCTTTCCGGAGAAGTACGGCGACCTGTTCATGACGCCGGCGCAGACGCGCAAACTGTTCAGTTCGCTCGGCTGGTCGCGCGTGGCCGCGTTCCAGACGCGCAACCCGATGCACCGCTCGCACGAGTACCTGGCCAAGGTCGCGATCGAAGTCTGCGACGGCGTGCTGGTGCATTCGCTGCTGGGCGCACTCAAGCCCGGCGACATTCCGGCCGACGTGCGCACGCGCGCCATTGCCGAGCTGGCCAAGAACTACTTCGTGCCCTCGACCATCGTGCAGGCGGGCTACCCGCTGGACATGCGCTACGCGGG
>JANOLA010000806.1:0-9061 GCA_031419535.1 Burkholderiales bacterium
GACCGCCGTGTCCTTGTCAGACAGCACCATCACCGCCGCCGAGCCGATGAAGCAGCCATACGGTTGCAGTGTGTCGAAGTCGAGCGGTATGTCGCCCAACGACGCCGGCAAGATGCCGCCCGACGCGCCGCCCGGCAAGTAGGCGTAGAACGAATGACCGGGCAGCGTTCCACCGCAAAACTCGTCGATCAACTCGCGCATCGTGATGCCGGCAGGCGCGAGCTTCACGCCCGGGCTCTTGACGCGGCCCGAAACCGAAAACGACCGCAACCCCTTGCGGCCATTGCGTCCGTGCGACGCAAACCAGGCGCCGCCCTTCTCCAGGATTTCACGCACCCAGTAGAGCGTCTCGAAATTGTGTTCCAGCGTCGGCCGGCCGAACAAGCCGACTTGCGCCACGTAGGGTGGGCGCAGCCGCGGCATGCCGCGTTTGCCTTCGATCGATTCGATCATCGCCGACTCTTCGCCGCAGATGTAGGCGCCTGCGCCGCGCCGCAGAATGATCTCCGGCATGCCCGGATACGGTGGGTTCAACCGCAGCTTGGCGAGTTCGGCCACGAGCAGCGCGCGGCAACCGTGGTATTCGTCGCGCAGGTAAACGTAGATGCGCGTGATGCCCACCGCCCACGCGGCGATCAACATGCCCTCGATGAAGCGGTGCGGGTCGGCCTCGAGATAGACGCGGTCTTTGAACGTGCCGGGCTCGCCTTCGTCGATGTTCACCGCCATCAGGCGCTGCGCGGCCTCACCGCGAACGATGCGCCATTTGCGCCCCGCCGGAAACCCCGCGCCGCCCAAGCCGCGCAGGCCCGAGTCTTCCATCGTCTTGATGACGGTGTCGACTTCAATCTCTGCGGCAATGCATTGTTTGAGCAAGCGGTAGCCGCCCGCGGCCAGATACGCCGCCAGGTCGATGAAGCCGGAAGGTCGATGCGTCACCTCACCCGCTTTTACTTTCGCGACGACCGATTCGCACGTCGCGTTCGCAACCGGGTGCTGGCCCACCGCAACGGCCGGTGCCTGCTCGCAGCGGCCGATGCACGGCGCGGCGATCACGCGCACCTCTTTGCCGAGCAGCTTCGGCAATCGCGCCAGCAGGTCTTGCGCACCCGCCATCTCGCACGACAGGCTGTCGCAAACACGAACCGTCAGGGCTGGCGGCGCCGCTTGCCCTTCCTTGACGATGTCGAAGTGGTGATAGAACGACGCGACCTCGTAGACCTCGGTCTGCGCCAGCTCCATCTCGCGCGCCAGCGCTGCGAGGTGGCGCGTGCTCAAGTGGCCGAAAGTGTCTTGCAGGCGATGCAAATGTTCGATCAGCAGGTCGCGCGAACGGGCGGCGGTGCCCAGCAAGCCGCGCACTTCTTCCAGCGCGGCCGGATCGACGACCCGCCCCTTCGGCGCCTCGCGTTTTTTCTGCCGCGTTGAGGGCACGGCGGCGATGGGAATGATTGTTTTTGGAGTCATGCGTGATTCGAAACGTAGGCGCGAACAGGCGTTGCGCTAGAGCAAACCCGCGCCGCGGGCCCACTGATACTTCGCCGCGAGCACGGCAACGGGAATCTCGGTCGAGTAGGCGTAAGCCGGAATGCCGTGTTCATAAAGATACTGCGCGGCCTCTTCCACCTGCACGTCACCGGCGAGTGAGGCGACCATTGGTTTCTCGATGCCCTTGGCGCGCATCTCGTCGCGCGCCTCGACCATGATCTTCGCGAACACCATCGGCGGCGTGACGATGGTGTGCCAGTAGCCGAGGATCAGCGCGTGAATGCGCTCGTCCGACAGACCCAGCAGCACGGTGTTCTTGTACGTGATCGGCGGCTCGCCACCGGTGATGTCCACCGGATTGCCGGCGGCGCCGAATGGCGGAATGAATTTGCGAAATGCCGCGTCCAGGTCGGCGGGCATCGGCATCAACTTCAAACCGTTGTCGACGCAAGCATCGGACAACAACACGCCCGAGCCGCCCGCGCCCGTGATGATGACGATGTTCTCGCCCTTCGGTGTGGGCAGCACCGGAATGCCGCGCGCGAAGTCGAGCAGGTCGCGCAAGGAGCGGGCGCGGATCACGCCCGACTGGCGCAACACGTCTTCATAGATCTTGTCGTTGCCGGCGAGCGCGCCGGTGTGCGAACTCGCCGCCTTGGCGCCGGCCGTTGTGCGCCCGGCCTTGAGCATGATGACGGGCTTTTTCTTCGACACGCGTTTCGCGACTTCGGCGAACGCGCGGCCGTCTTTCAGGTCTTCGCAATGCTGGGCGATGATTTTCGTGTTCGGGTCTTGTTCGAAGAAGAGCAACAGGTCGTCTTCGTCGATGTCGCTCTTGTTGCCCAGGCCCACGATGGCAGACACGCCCATCTTCGCCGAGCGCGAAAAGCCGATGATCGCCATGCCGATGCCGCCGCTCTGCGACGACAGCGCGGCCGAGCCCTTCACGTCATACGCGGTGCAGAACGTCGCGCACAGATTGGCCGGCGTGTAGTAGAAGCCGTAGATGTTCGGCCCCATCAGGCGGATGTTGTACTTGCGGCCGATCGCCACCAACTCTTCCTGCATCGCGTGCTGGCCGGTTTCGGCGAAGCCCGATGGAATCAACACTGCGCCGGCGATTTTCTTCTCGCCGCATTCGGTCAGTGCGCCGGCGACCAGCTTCGCCGGAATCGCGAACACGGCCACGTCGATTTCGCCTGGAACCTCGTTCACGCTCTTGTAGGCCTTGTAGCCCATGATCTCGGCGGCCTTCGGGTGGATCGGGATGATGCTTCCCTTGTAGCCGCCGTTGATGAGGTTCTTCATCACCGAGTTGCCGATCTTGCCGGGCTCAATCGACGCGCCGATCACCGCCACAGACTTCGGCATCATGATGCGGTTCATCGACTTCACGACTTCCGCTTCCGGCGGGCGGTAGCGCGGCGTCTTCTGCGCGAAGTCGACGACGATGCGCACGTCGGCGGCGATCGCGCCCGTCTTGCTCGCAAACACCGGGTTCAGGTCCATCTCCGAGATTTCCGGAAAGTCGCTGACCAGTTGACTCACGCTGACGATCAAGGTCGCGAGCGCCTCGCGGTTCACCGGGTCGCTGCCGCGCACGCCTTTCAGCATTTGTGCGGCTTGTATCCCGTCCAGCATCGACAGTGCGTCGTCGTGCGTCGCCGGTGCCAGCCGGAACGTGATGTCCTTGAGCACTTCGACGAGCACGCCGCCCAGGCCGAATGCGACGAGCTTGCCGAAGCTCGGGTCGGTGACAGTGCCGACAATCACTTCCTGCCCGCCCTTGAGCATTTGCTGAACCTGCACGCCGAGCACCTGCGCGTCGGCCTTGTAGGCTTTGGCGTTTTTCAGGATCGTGTCATACGCCTTGGCCGCTTCGTCGGCATTCATCACGCCGACGATCACGCCGCCCGCATCCGTCTTGTGCAGGATGTCGGGCGAGACGATTTTCATCACGACCGGGAAGCCCGTCGCGGCTGCCAACTTGCCCGCTTCGGCGGCGCTGCCGGCCAGGCCCTCCTGCGGCACCGCGATGGCGTAGGCGTCGCACACCTGCTTGCCTTCGGGGGCAGTCAATGAGCTGCGTCCATCGGCCTTGACGGCGTCCAGCAGCTTGCGAACTTGTCCTCGGTCAATGCTCATGAAGTCCTCCCGCGGTTGCGTGGTCCAGGGGTGTGCAGGTGCGCGACGCCAGCAACGTCAGATCACGTTCGCGTCACGCAGCCCGGCAATTTCTTGCGCGCTGTAACCCAGTTGGGCCAGCACTTCGTCGGTGTGTTCGCCCAGCAGCGGCGAGCGCGTCACCACCGTCGCGCTGTCCGACATCTTGATCGGGTTGCCCACGCTCAGGTACTTGCCGCGCGTGGGGTGGTCAATTTCCACCACCGTGCCGCTGGCACGCAGGTAGGGGTCTTCAGCGATCTCCTTCATCGACAGGATAGGGCCGCACGGAATGTCGTATTTGTTCAGGATGTCCATCGCCTCGATCTTGTCTTTCGTCATCGTCCACTGTTCGATGCGCTTGAAGATCGGCTTCAGGTGCAGCAGGCGCGCCCCAGGCGTGGCGTAGGCCTCGTCGGTGATCCAGCCTTCTTCGCCGATCACTTTGCACACCGCCGGCCAGACCGCTGCCTGGGTGATGAAGTAGATGTAGGCGTTGGGGTCGGTCTCCCAGCCCTTGCATTTGAGGATCCAACCCGGTTGGCCGCCGCCCGAGGCGTTGCCGGCGCGCGGCACGGCGTCACCGAAATTCGTGTCGGGGTACTGCGGGTACTCCTTCATCACTCCCGTGCGCTGCAGGCGCTGCTGGTCGCGCAGCTTGACCCGGCACAGATTCAGCACGGCGTCTTGCATCGGCGCCAGCACTTTCTGGCCGCGGCCCGTGGTGTTGCGCTGATAGAGCGCCGCGACGATGCCCAGCGCAAGGTGCAGCCCCGTGCCCGAATCGCCGATCTGCGCGCCGGTCACCATGGGTGGGCCGTCGTCGAAACCCGTTGTTGACGCGGACCCACCCGCGCACTGCGCGACGTTTTCATAGACCTTGCAGTCTTCATACTTGCCCGGGCCAAAGCCCTTCACCGAGGCGACGATCATGCGCGGGTTCAGCTCGTTGATGTGCTCCCACGTGAAGCCCATGCGGTCCAGCGCGCCCGGCGCGAAGTTCTCGACCAGCACGTCGCACGTCTTGATGAGGCGCTCCAGCACCTCCTTGCCCTTCAGGTCCTTGGTGTTGATCGTGATGGAGCGCTTGTTGTGGTTCAGCATCGTGAAGTACAGGCTGTCCACACCCGGGATGTCACGCAACTGGCCGCGCGTGGCGTCGCCTTCGCCGGCCTTCTCGACCTTGATGACATCCGCGCCGAACCACGCCAGCAGCTGCGTGCAGGTGGGGCCGGACTGCACATGCGTGAAGTCGAGAATGCGTACGCCGTCGAGGGCTTGGCTCATCGTTTCGCTCCGAGGCGGGTCGTCAGCTTGGCACAGGAATCAGGCGCTGAACTTTGCCTCGAGTTCGGCCAAGCGCTTGCGCAAGGCCCGATCTTCGCTGAAACGTGCCGTCTCATCCCGGATGATCGAAGCGATCGCGCTCACCTTGCCGTCGGGTGAATGCAGCATCGCCACGGTGAAGGCGATCGACATCGCGCGCCCGGCCTTGTCCACTGCCGGAACGCGCAGCACGTCAGTGCCGTAGCGCGTGATGCCGGTGGCCATCGTTTGGTGATAACCCTCCCAGTGGCGCGCGCGCAGGCGATCCGGAATGATCAGATCCAGCGACTGGCCCAGCGCTTCTTCCGGCGTGTGGCCGAACAAACGTTGCGCCGCCGGATTCCACAGCACGATGGCGCCGCTCGCGTCGCACACGACGACGGCGTCGCCGAAAGCGGCGACGAGCGCATTCAGGTCGATCTCAGACGGCATTGGCCTTGTGCATCGCGGCGATTTTGTCCTTGCCGTAGCCGAGCTCCGCCAACACTTCATCGGTGTGCTCGCCAAGCAACGGCGAGCCCGTGATCTCGACCGTCATGTCGGAGAACTTGATCGGGCTGCCCACCGTGAGGTAGGGGCCGCGTTCCTTGTGCTGAACCTCGGCGATCGTGCCGGAAGCGCGCAGCGACGGATCGTTCACGATGTCCTTCATCGACATGACGGGCGAACACGGAATGTCGAACTTGCGCAGGATGTCGACGGCTTCGAACTTGGTCTTGTCGCGCAGCCATTCTTCGATCGTCGCGAAGATCGCCGTGATGTGCGGCTGGCGCGCCTTGGCCGTCATGTACTCGGGATCGGTCTTCCATTCCGGCTTGCCGATCGCATCGCAAATCGGCGCCCAGGCCAGGCCCTGGATCGTGAAGTAGATGTAGGCGTTCGGGTCCGTCTGCCAGCCCTTGCACTTGAGCACCCAGCCCGGCTGGCCGCCGCCGCCGGCGTTGCCGCCGCGCGGCACGACATCGGTGAACTTGCCGTGCGGATACTGGGGATACTCTTCCAGGTAGCCGAGCTTGTCCAGGCGCAACTGGTCGCGCAGCTTGACGCGGCACAGGTTCAGCACAGCGTCTTGCATCGAGCAGGCGACTTTCTGGCCGCGCCCCGTCTTGTCGCGCTGGCGCAGCGCGGTGAGGATGCCGATTGCCAGGTGCATGCCGGTGTTGCTGTCGCCCAAAGCGGCGCCGCTCACGGTGGGCGGGCCGTCCCAGAAGCCGGTGGTCGACGCCGCGCCGCCGGCGCATTGCGCGACGTTTTCATAGACCTTCAGGTCTTCATAGTGATGGCCGTCGCTGAAGCCTTTCACGGAGGCCAGAATCATCCTCGGGTTCAGCTCGAGGATGCGCTCCCAGGTGAAACCCATGCGGTCCAGTGCGCCGGGGCCGAAGTTCTCGACCATCACGTCGGAAACCTTGATGAGCTTCTCGAGGATTTCCTTGCCTTCGGGCTTTTTCGTGTCGAGCGTGAGCGAGCGCTTGTTGCTGTTGAGCTGGGTGAAGTACAGGGCATCGACGTTCGGGATGTCGCGCAACTGGCTGCGTGTCACGTCGCCCGAGCCGGGGCGCTCGACCTTGATCACGTCGGCGCCAAACCAGGCGAGCATTTGGGTGCACGCCGGTCCCGCCTGAACGTGGGTGAAGTCGATGATCTTGATGTCGTCGAGGGCTTTCGTCATTTGCTTTCTCCTTGGAAATGAACTGAACTGGGGTAACTTGTTCTAGCGCCGCGATTACTTTTTCTTCGCTGCGGTCTGTGGATTCAGGCTCGTGATGCGGCCGCTTTCGGTGCCCGCCGTTTCATCGATGATGGCGTTGATGAGGGTCGGCCGGCCCGACGCAATCGCTTCGCTCATGGCCCGGCGCAGGGCGTCGGGCGTCGCCGCGTAAACGCCCTTGCCGCCGAAGGCTTCCATCATCATTTCGTAGCGCGCATCGCGCACGAACACGGTGGGCGCCACGTCCGGGCCGCCGGTCGGGTTTTTGTCGGTGCCCGCATAGACGCCGTTGTTGTTGAACACGACCACGCACACCGGCAGGTTATAGCGGCAAATCGTCTCCACCTCCATGCCGGAGAAGCCGAATGCGCTGTCGCCTTCGATCGCCAGCACCGGCTTGCCGGTGACCACCGCGGCGCCGACGGCAAACCCCATGCCGATTCCCATGATGCCCCAGGTGCCCACGTCCAGGCGCTTGCGCGGCTCATACATGTCGACAATCGAGCGTGTGAAGTCCAGCGTGTTCGCGCCTTCATTGACGACGATCATGTCGGGCCTGGCCTTGACCTGATCGCGCACCACGTTCAGCGCGCTGTGGAAGTTCATGGGCGTTGGGTTCTTCGCCAGCGTCTCCGCCATCTTCGACAGGTTCTTGTCCTTGCGGTCGGCGATGGCACCCGTCCAGTCGGCCGGTGCCTTGGCCCAGGTGGAGCCCATGCCGGCGAGCAGCGCCGACACGCACGAGCCGATGTCGCCGATCAGCGGCGCGGCAATCGCCACATTGCTGTCGATCTCGGTCGGCGAGATGTCGATCTGGATGAATTTCTTGGCCCCGGGCGCGCCCCAAGTCTTGCCCTTGCCGTGCGAGAGCAGCCAGTTCAGGCGCGCACCGACGAGCATCACCACGTCGGCCTGCTCCAGCACATAGGAGCGCGCTGCGGAGGCCGATTGGCTGTGGTTGTCGGGCAGCAGGCCCTTGGCCATCGACATCGGCAGGTACGGAATGCCGCTCTTTTCAACCAGGGCGCGAATGTCCGCATCGGCCTGCGCGTAGGCCGCGCCCTTGCCGAGCAGGATGAGCGGGCGCTTGGCGCTCTTGAGCAGGTCGAGCGCACGCTGCACCGCCTCTAGCGCGGGGATCTGGCGCGGCGCCGCATCGACGACCTTGATCAGCGATGCCTTGCCGGCCACCGCGTCCATCGTCTGGCCGAACAGCTTGGCGGGCAGGTCGAGATAAACACCGCCGGGCCGGCCGGACAACGCCGAGCGAATCGCGCGCGCGATGCCGATGCCGATGTCTTGCGCATGCAACACGCGAAACGCCGCCTTGCACAAAGGCTTGGCGATCGCGAGCTGGTCCATTTCTTCGTAGTCGCCCTGCGCCAGGTCGACGATTTCGCGCTCGCTTGATCCGCTGATCAAAATCATCGGGAAGCAGTTCACCGTCGCATTCGCCAGCGCGGTCAGGCCGTTCAGGAAGCCTGGCGCCGAGACGGTAAGGCAGATGCCCGGTTTTTGCGTCAGGAAGCCAGCCGCGGCGGCGGCATTGCCGGCGTGCTGCTCGTGGCGAAACGAGATGACGCGCATGCCTTGCGCCTGCATCTTGCGCGTCAGGTCGGTGATGGGAATGCCGGGCAGGCCGAAGACGGTGTCGATGCCGTTCAGTTTCAGCGCGTCGATGACGAGGTGAAAGCCGTCGGTCTGGGCGGGGGTTTGGGCGGGGGTTTGGGTGTCAGTGCTCATGGGGTGGTGTCTTTCCGGGGTGGCGTCGTGTCGCGGGTCACGGCGGTTGCCAGCACGGGGCGGGCGCGAGTCGGACTTATCATAGGAAGCGAGCCAGCCTTTCGCCGTTGACCACGGTCAAGTTTCGAAATTTGAATCGGGCGTGCCGCGTTGCGTTACCCATCCGATGGCATCGACCTCCATAGAGAACCACCCTGAGCGCAACGTGATTCGCGTTCAGTTGAAGCAGAACATCGTCCTCAAGGAAATGACCGACGCCGAGCGCAGTTCGCTCGAGCCGCATTTGCTCGTGCTCGACTGCAACAAGGGCGACGCGCTGCTGCACCAGGGCGTGCACGAGATGGAGCAGTATTTCGTGCTCGACGGCCTGCTCAAGCGCGTCGTGACGAACGCCGACGCGAAGGAAATGATCCTGCGCTTCGCCGACGAGCGCGCCATCGAAACCAGCTACGCCGCCTGGCGCCTGAACACGCCCACGCCCTACTCCATCGTCTGCGTCACGAAGGCGCGCGTCGCCAAGCTACCGATGCCGGTGTGGGTGTCGTTCATGGACCAGCACCCCAAGTTCAAACAAGCGTTCGAGTACGAAGTGATGCACCTGATGAGCGAAATCATGGCGCACACGATCAC
>JANOLA010000807.1:0-4888 GCA_031419535.1 Burkholderiales bacterium
TGCGTGGGCTGATGACCGTCAAGGACATCACCAAGCAGACCAGCTTCCCCAACGCCGCCCGCGACGCCCATGGCAAGTTGCGCGTGGGCGCGGCGGTGGGCGTGGGCGACGACACCGACCAGCGTGTGGAACTGCTGGTCATGGCCGGCGTGGATGTGCTGGTGGTGGACACCGCCCATGGCCATTCGGCCGGCGTGATCGAGCGCGTGCGCTGGGTCAAGAAGCATTACCCGCAGGTCGATGTCATTGGCGGCAACATCGCCACCGGCGAAGCGGCGCGCGCGCTCGTGGACGCCGGTGCCGACGCGGTGAAGGTGGGCATCGGGCCTGGGTCGATCTGCACCACGCGCATCGTCACCGGCGTCGGCGTGCCGCAGATCTATGCAATTCAGGAAGTCGCCAAATCGATTGAAGGCAGCGGCGTGCCGATCATTGCCGATGGCGGCGTGCGTTTTTCGGGCGACCTGGCCAAGGCGATCGCCGCCGGCGCCGACAGCGTGATGATGGGCGGCGCTTTCGCCGGCACCGAAGAAGCGCCGGGTGAGACCATCCTCTACCAGGGACGCACGTACAAGAGCTATCGCGGCATGGGTTCGCTCGGCGCGATGCAGCAGGGTTCGGCCGACCGCTACTTCCAGGAAAACGCCGATTCGTCCGCGGCCAGTTCGGCCAAGCTCGTTCCTGAGGGCATCGAGGGTCAGGTGCCGTACAAGGGCACGGTCGTCGCGGTGATCTTCCAGATGGCGGGCGGCTTGCGCGCGGCCATGCACTACTGCGGATGCGCCAGCATCGCTCAGATGCACGAGCGCGCGCAGTTCGTCGAGATCTCGTCGGCGGGCATGCGCGAAAGCCATGTGCACGACGTGCAGATCACGAAGGAAGCGCCGAACTACCGCATGGAATGACATTGACCGCGAGCGTGCAACGTCCGGATGGCCGCCGCGAGGCGGCCATGCCTTTCATCCTGATCACGGTGCTGATCGACATGATGGCGATCGGCCTGATCGTGCCGGTGCTGCCGCTGCTCGTCGGCACCTTCACGTCATCGCCCACCGAGCAAACCTTCTGGTTCGGGGCCGTGGCGCTGACCTTCGGCGTCGCCAATTTCTTCGCTTCGCCGGTGCTCGGCGCCTTGTCGGACAAATACGGGCGGCGCCCGGTGCTGCTGATGGGGTTTTGCGGGCTGGCCGCGAGCTTCATCGTGACTGGTCTCGCGACCGCGCTGTGGATGCTGATCGCGGTGCGCCTGTTCAGCGGTGCGATGCAGTCCAACGCGGCCGTCGCGAACGCGTATGTCGCCGACATCACGGCTCCGGCGGATCGCGCCCGGCGCTTTGGGCTGGTCGGCGCGATGTTTGGCCTGGGCTTTACGCTCGGCCCGGTGATGGGCGGCCTGCTCGGGGCCATCGACCTGCACCTGCCCTTCTTCGCGGCGGGCACGCTGGCGGTGCTGAACTGGCTGTATGGCTACTTCGTGCTGCCGGAGTCGCTGCCGGCCGAGCGGCGCAGGCCGTTCGAGTGGAAGCGTGCGAATCCGTTCAGCTCGCTGCGCGGCCTCGGCCAGTTGCACGGCGTGGGCCCTCTGGTCGCCGTGATCGGGCTGGCGTCGCTGGCGCAATTCACCTTGCACAACAGCTTCGTGCTCTACACCACGTTCAAGTTCGGCTGGGGGCCGGCGCACAACGGCTGGGCCCTGTTCACGGTGGGCTTGATGTCGGTGCTGGTGCAAGGCTTCCTGCTCAAGCACATGCTGAAGAAGTTCTCGGCGCGCGTGCTGGCCATCGTCGGGCTCGCGGCGTCGTGCCTCACCTACTTCTCGTTTGGCGCGGCGAGCGAAGGCTGGATGATGTTCGTCATCATCATCCTCGGCAACATCCTGGGCGGTGGCGCGACCGCGGTGATCCAGAGCCAGGTGTCGAACGCCGCCGACCCGAGCACGCAAGGCCAGACCATGGGCTCGGTGGCTGGGCTGAACAGCCTGATGGCGGTGATCGCGCCGGTCGTGAGCGCGCCGCTGCTGGGCATGGTGTCGCACCTGAGCCCGGGCGACTGGCGCATTGGCCTGCCGTTCTATTTCTGCGCGGCGCTGCAGTTGATCGGCACCGTGGTCGCTGCGCGTCATTTCAGCCGCATGGCCATTCGCAGCCATGCCTCCCCCGCCTGAGAACTTGACTTCATGCACGACAAGATCCTGATCCTCGATTTCGGCTCGCAAGTCACCCAGCTCATCGCGCGGCGCGTGCGCGAGGCCCATGTGTACTGCGAGATCCATCCGAACGACGTGAGCGATTCGTTCATCCGCGAATTCGCGCCGAAGGGCATCATCCTGTCGGGTAGCCACGCGTCGACCTACGAAGACCACGAGCTGCGCGCACCGCAAGCCGTGTGGGACGCGCGCGTGCCGGTGCTGGGCATCTGCTACGGCATGTTCACGATGGCGGTGCAGCAAGGCGGCACGGTTGAGGCGAGCAGCCACCGCGAGTTCGGCTACGCCGAGGTTCGTGCGCATGGGCACACCCAGCTGCTCGCCGGCATTGAAGATTTCCAAACGCCTGAACGCCACGGCATGCTCAAGGTCTGGATGAGCCACGGCGACAAAGTCACCGCGCTGCCGCCCGGCTTCAAGCTGATGGCGAGCACCCCGAGCTGCCCGATCGCCGGCATGGCCGACGAAGCGCGCGGCTACTACGGCGTGCAGTTCCACCCCGAGGTCACCCACACCGTGCAGGGGCGCGAGCTGCTGAACCGCTTCGTGCTTCAGATCGCCGGGGCGAAACCCGATTGGGTGATGGGCAACTACGTTGAAGAAAGCGTGGCGCGAATTCGCGCCCAGGTGGGTGCTGAAAAAGTGATCCTGGGTTTGTCCGGCGGGGTCGATTCGAGTGTGGCCGCTGCGCTGATCCATCGCGCGATCGGCGACCAGTTGACCTGCGTGTTTGTCGATCACGGTCTGCTGCGCCTGAACGAAGCGGCGCAAGTGTTGGACATGTTCGTCGGCCGGCTGCACGCGACGGTGGTTCACGTCGACGCCTCCGACCAGTTCCTCGCCGCACTGGCCGGCGTTGGCGACCCCGAGGCGAAGCGCAAGATCATCGGCCGCGAGTTCGTCGACGTGTTCCAGGCGCAGGCGAACCAGCTCAAGGGCGGCGGCGTGAAGTGGCTGGCGCAAGGAACGATCTATCCCGACGTGGTCGAATCCGGCGGCACGAAGACGAAGAAGGCCACGTCGATCAAGAGCCACCACAACGTCGGCGGTCTGCCCGAGACGCTGGGCCTGAAGCTGCTGGAGCCGCTGCGCGAACTGTTCAAGGACGAAGTGCGCGAGCTCGGCGTCGCTTTAGGCCTACCGCACGACATGGTGCACCGCCACCCGTTTCCCGGCCCGGGCTTGGGCGTGCGCATCCTGGGCGTGGTGAAGCGCGAATACGCCGATCTGCTGCGCCGCGCCGATGCGATCTTCATCGAAGAACTGCGCAACACGCTCGACGCCGTGAGCGGCAAGACCTGGTACGAACTGACAAGCCAGGCCTTCGCCGTGTTCCTGCCGGTGAAGAGCGTGGGCGTGATGGGCGACGGCCGCACCTACGAGCACGTGGTGGCGCTGCGCGCCGTGCAGACCAGCGACTTCATGACGGCGGACTGGGCCGAGCTGCCGTATGCGCTGCTCAGACGAGTGTCGGGGCGCATCATCAATGAAGTGCGCGGCATCAACCGTGTGGCCTACGACGTGTCGAGCAAGCCGCCGGCGACGATCGAGTGGGAATGACCAAGGCAAAATGGCGCGACCGTGCCGACCCAGAAACCACTCTTTGATGCGCCTGAGGGCGCTGTCGTGCACCTGCCGGGCACGCCCGGCGGCGCGCCGTTGTCCAAGGCGCAAAAGCAGTTCAACCGCCTGATCGAGCGCATCCAGGAGCAGCGTGAGGCGCTGGCACGCTGGCAGGAGTACGTGCCGAAGTACCAGGCGCGGCTCGTCGCGGAACTCGAACCCTTGCGGCAACGCTGCGACCAGGCCCAGTTCGCACTGGCCAAGCTCTTCGACGCCGCGCATGGCAGCGCGGGCTTCACGAAGCGCGAACGCGCCAAGCTGGCGATGCTGATTTCCGACACCTGCGCCGAACTGCTGATCGACGGCGAGTCGGAAGACGCCGCGATCGTCGCGCTGCATGACCGCTACAGCGACACCAGCCACGCCGAACTGAAAGACGAGGAAACCGAGCTCTTCAAGGGCATGGCCGAGACGGTCTTCGGCGTCGAGCTCGACGACCACGAAGCGGCCGGCTCACCCGAGCAAGTGCGCGAGGCCTTGCACCGCAAGATGGCCCACCAGCGCGAATCGCAGCCCGAACCCGCGCCGGCGCCGCGCCGCAAATCGCCGAAGGCACAAGCGCAAGAGGCGAAGCTGGCGGCGGATGCGCAGGCCGCCACGCAATCGGTGCGCGAAATCTTTCGCAAGCTCGCCAGCGCACTGCATCCGGACCGCGAAACCGATGCGCAGGAGCGAGACCGCAAGACGGCGCTGATGCAACAGGTGAACCAGGCGTATGCCGAAAAGAACCTGCTGCGCTTGCTGGAGTTGCAAATCCAGGCCGAGCAGATCGACGCCGGGTCCCTGGCCTCGATCGCCCCGAGCCGGCTCGGCCACTACAACCAGGTGCTGACGGAGCAGGTGGCGCAGCTCGAACATGAAATCGATGCCGTGGTCGCGCCGTTCGTGCTGCGGCTCGGCGCGTTCGGCCGGGAAGGACTGACGCCGAAAACGGTGGACCGTTCACTGGATGGCGACATTGCCGCGATGCGCCGCGAGGCGCAGCGCATCGAACACGACGTGAAGCGCCTGGCCGATCGCGCGGCGTTGAAGGCGTGGCTCAAGCACATCAAGGTGCAG
>JANOLA010000808.1:0-7665 GCA_031419535.1 Burkholderiales bacterium
TCGATCAACTGGCCGAGGCGCTGCTTGTCGAGCGCGGGGCGGGCGTAGTCCTTGGGCAGCACGCCCTTGAGCGCCGGGTTGTCGCGCTCGATGCCGGCCATGGCGTCGTCGACGAGCTGGCCGATGGTGGGCTGGCGCGCCTGCGCCTTCAGGTGCGGCCAGCGCGCCTCGGGCGGCACCCAGAAGATGCTCTGGGCGCGGTACTCGTCGGGGTCTTCGGAATCGGCGCCTTGGGCCTTCTCGGCCAGCAGCGCGGCATGCTTCTCCTCGAAGGCGTCGGAGATGTACTTCAGGAACAGCAGGCCGAGGCAGACGTGTTTGTACTCGGCGGCGTCCATGCTGCCGCGCAGCGCGTCGGCCATTTGCCAGAGCTGGGCTTCGTAGCCGACGCTGGCGGAGCTGGCCGTCTTCTTTGCGACTGTTGGTTTCGCCATGGGGCTCTGTTGTTCGCTCGGAGGGAATGTGAGCCGGAATCTTGTTGGATGCTGACGATCATCTCATGTGGGTTCGAGGCAGTTGCCAAGCAAGGCGTCGATCGACTCTTCGGCTGGCAGACCCAGTGCGGCGGCGCGCTCGAAGGAACAGTCGAGCGGCCAGCGACCGAATTGCGCTTCGATTGCTGGTTGAGGTTTGTAGCTGACTCGCTCCGGCGCGGTGGCGTCGATGCGGCCGAGCGCGCACACGATGTCACCGATGCGCGCGGCCAGCGCCGGTGCGGTGAGGCAACGCTGCGGGCCGAATTGGCTGGCGTCGACGTCGGCCAGCCGCATCAAGTTGCGCACCGTGCTGCGCAGCGACGTGAGCCAGATCGTCGCGTCCGGCCCGACCGGGCAGACGTAGACGCGCCCGGCGAGCGGCTCGCGGATCAGGTCGCTGTTGAACGCCGAGAGCGCACCCGGGTTTGCAAAGCTCGCGATGGGCGGTCTAAGCAACACGCCCGACAAGCGCAGCGCCCGGCCGTCGATGAAGCCGCGCCGCGTGTAGTCGTCGATCAGCAGTTCGATCGCGCGCTTGTGCGTGCCGTAGCTGATCGTGGGCAGCGGCGGTGTCGAATCGTCGATGCGGCTGGGCAGCGGCGTGCCGAACACGGCGATCGAACTCGCTTGGATGAAGCGCACGGTCGGCCCGCCGGATTGCGCTTGCAGGCGGCAGCGCTCCAGCAGCGCCAGCGTTGCGTCGAGGTTCACGCGCTTGCCCAAGGCAAAGTCCGCCTCGGCCCGACCGCTGACGATGCCCGCCAAGTGGAACAGACGATGCACCGGCCGCGCGAACAGCGAGTCGATTAGCGCCGGCTCGGCAATGTCGCCCCAGCGCCATGCGCCCGGGTCTGCGTCGTCGGGGTGGCGCAAGGCCCGTGCAGCCGTGTCGCCGTCGTGAGGCACGGCAGCGGCGGCGCGCTCGCGGTCGGTCGCGACATGTTCGGTGCGCGCGGCAGGGTTCGCCGCCGCCGCATCAAGCAGCGCACGCCACAGCGCCTGCCCGATGAAACCGGCCGCTCCGGTGACGACGACACGCTGCGCTGAATCCATGGCGCTCAGTGTGCACGAAGCGCCACTGTCCACCGCGCGGCGCCACCTGCGGCATGATGCGCCCCATGATTCCTCCCCTTTCGATCCTCGACCTCGCCCCCATCGTTGAAGCCAGCGACGCGAGCCAAGCGCTGAAGAACAGCCTGGACCTCGCGCAGCACGCCGAAACCTGGGGCTACCGGCGCTACTGGGTCGCCGAGCACCACAACATGGACGGCGTGGCGAGTTCGGCGACGGCCGTGCTGGTGGGCTACATCGCCGGCGGCACAAGTTCGATCCGCGTCGGCTCGGGCGGCGTGATGCTGCCGAACCACGCGCCGCTCGTCATCGCCGAACAGTTCGGCACGCTGGCCACGCTGTACCCGGGGCGCATCGACCTGGGCCTGGGCCGCGCGCCCGGCACCGACCGCATGACGATGCACGCGCTGCGCCGGCATCTGGACGCGAATGACGAAGAGGGTTTTCCGCGCAACGTGCTGGAGCTGCAAACTTACCTGAGCGTGGCCGGCGGCGAACAGCCGGTGCGCGCGATTCCCGGCGTCGGCACCGAGGTGCCGATCTGGCTGCTCGGCTCGAGCCTGTACAGCGCGCAGCTCGCGGCCTACCTGGGAATGCCGTTCGCGTTTGCGTCGCACTTCGCGCCCGAGCTGCTGTTGCCGGCGCTCGACGCGTACCGCTCCACCTACAAGCCGTCAGCGCGCTGGCCGAAACCGCACGCGATGGTGGGCGTGAACGTCGTCTGCGCCGACACCGACGAGCTCGCGGCCTGGCACTTTACGTCGATCCAGCAGCGGTTTCTGGGCATGCAGCGCGGCCGGCGCGGGCCGCTGCCGCGGCCGATCGAGCCGGCGCAGATGGAGGCACTGTGGTCGCCGCAGGAAAAAGCCGGCGTGCAGCGCATGCTGCTGGCTGCGGCGGTGGGGTCAGCGGCGAGCGTGCGCGCGCAGCTCGAAGCCATCGTCCAGCAAACGGCAGCCGATGAGTTGATCGTCGCCGGGGCGGTACACGACCATGCGGCGCGCTTGCGGTCGTATGAGTTGCTCGCCGGTTTGTGAGGGCCACATGCGTCGAGGATTGCAGCGCACATGTCTTTGGCTTCAGGTCCGCGCGCGCTTCGCCTTGTGCACAACGCCCCACATGGCTTCCCAATCCCCACCGGCCATGTCCGTCACCGCTCCATCCCCACCGAAGAACTTGTTAGGCATCTGAAACAACCCGAGGAACAAGCCACCCTTGGGCGACCACGCACTGTGCCGGCTGCCCGCCGGGCGCCAGATGAACTGGCCGGCCTTGCATTCGATGCCTTCGTCGGGGCCGCTCTTGTCGACAAGGTGGCCCTCGATGACCCAGGTCTGCTCGATCAGCACGTGTTCATGGTCGGGCAGCACGGCGCCAGGCGCCATGCGGATCAGCGAGCTCACCAAGCCGCTGGCGCGGTCGAACAGCAGGTTCTTCACTTCGATGCCAGGGAAGCGCGTGGCCTGCCAGGGCAGCGCGTCGGTGTCGACGAGGCGCGATGCAAGCGGGGCGAGCTTGGCGTGGGCCGCAACGTTGGGCGTGATGGCGGTGGTCATGGGTTGGTCTCCAATGAGGTTCCAGTTGAGGCGCGCGAAACGCAATGCAGAAATTCAATCGATGCCGACGACGGCATGCGGCCGGTACGGCGCTTCGAGCGCCGCCACTTCGGCGTCGCTCAGCTGAAGTTCCAGCGCCGCGAGCGCATCGTCGTAGTGCCCCGGCTTGGAGGCGCCGACGATCGGCGCGCTGACACCGGGCTTGCGCAGCAGCCAGGCGAGCGCGACGCTGGCGCGTGACGCGCCGCGTTGCGCGGCCACCTCGGCGAGCGCTTGCGCGACTTGGGCGTCGTTGTCTTCGGAATGCGCGAACAGCGTGGCGCCGAACACGTCGCTGCCGATGCGCGGCGTGTGCTCGCCCCAGGGGCGCGCCAGGCGCCCGCGCGCGAGCGGGCTCCACGGGATCACGCCCACGCCCTGGTCGATGCACAGCGGCAGCATCTCGCGTTCTTCTTCGCGGTAGATCAGGCTCAGTTCGGGCTGCATGCCGACGAACCGGGTCCAGCCGTTTTGCTGGGCCACCTGCTGCATCTTCGCGAACTGCCAGGCGGCCATCGACGAAGCACCGAGGTAGCGCGCCTTGCCGGCCTGCACCACGTCGTGCAGCGCTTCCATGGTCTCCTCGACCGGCGTGTTGGGGTCGGCGCGGTGGATTTGGTACAGGTCCACGTAGTCCATGCCCAGGCGCGTCAAGCTGGCGTCGATCTCGGCCATGATGGCTTTGCGCGACAGCCCGCCGATGTTCGGCCCCTTGCGCGTGGCGAACCGCACCTTGGTCGCGACGACGACCTCATCGCGCTTCGCGAAGTCGCGCAGCGCGCGGCCGGTGATTTCTTCCGACGTGCCGTCGGAGTAGATGTTCGCGGTGTCGAAGAAGTTGATCCCCAACTCCACCGCCTGGCGGATCAGCGGGCGGCTCTGCTCTTCACCCAGCGTCCACGGGTGCGCGCCGCGCTCGGGCACGCCGTAGGTCATGCAGCCCAGGCAGAGGCGTGAAACGGTCAGGCCGGTCTGGCCAAGGCGGGTGAATTGCATGCGCGGCTCCAGTGGTGCAGCTTGCAGCGTAGCAGCACCGGGCGCGCCACGCCCGGGCTGGCGTGAGCAGGCGGGTGGCGCAGGGCTTGTTCAGTCGCGGCCGGCGGCGGAGGCAGCGGCTTCCACCGCCTTCATCGATTCGCCGATCTTGGCTTCGATCTGCGCGTTCTGTGCCTTCGCCTGCTGCGCCTGCTTGGCCTGCAAAGTGCCCACGGTGGCGGCCGTGCCGACCACTTCGGCGCCGCAGCCGGTAAGCGCCGCACCGGCGATGAGGATCAGGTTCCGACACGTCAGCATGAGACTCTCCCTCAGCTTCAACCCGGCGATCACCGAAACCGTGCTCTTCGTGCCTCTGCGCTCCCGTCGCGCTACCGCGAAAAGCGCAACACGCCGTCGTTCACGCTGCCAAACCGCAGCGCCAGTACATCGCTCAGGTAGTTCTGGTTCAGCTTCCACGGTTTGCCCGCACCCTGTTTGGGCAGGATGCCAAGGGCGCGCTGGAAATACCCTGAAGTGAAGTCGACCCAGGGCAGCAACGGCATGTCCGGACCCGGTTCTGGCGCCGTGCACTGGCGCGCGCCGGTCTTGCCCATGTGATTCAGCAGCCGGCACACATAGCGCGCCGTCAGGTCCGACTTGAGCGTCCACGACGCCGTGGTGTAGCCGAAGGTGTTGGCCATGTTGGGCACGCCGCTGGCCATCACGCCCTTGTAGTTGACGGTGCGCGCCGCCTCGATGCGCCGGCCGTCGACGAAAATTTCTGCGTTGCCAAGCATCATGAGCCTCAGGCCGGTGGCGCTGACGATGATGTCGGCTTCCAGCGTCGACCCGGACGCCAGGCGCACGCCGGCCTCGGTGAAGGACTCGATTTGATCGGTGACGACGCTCGCCCGACCGCATCTGATGGCGCGGAAGAAGTCGCCGTCGGGAACCAGGCACAGGCGCTGCTCCCAGGGCCGGTAGCGCGGCGTGAAGTGCTTGGCGATGTCGGCGTCTCGACCGAGGGCGTGGCGCACGCCGGCCAGCAGCAGATCGCGCATGCGTTGCGGCTTGTGTTTGCAGAGCCACACGACGATCAGGCCGAGGAGAATGTTCTTCCAGCGAGTCAGCCACAGCGCGCTGCGCAGCGGCAGCCAGCGGCGCAGCTTTTGGCCCACCGGGTCCTGCGAGGGGCGCGCCACCATCCAGGTGGGCGAGCGCTGCAGCATCGTCACATGCGCCGCCGTCTGTGCAAGCGCCGGCACGAGCGTCACGGCCGTGGCGCCGCTGCCGATGACGAGCACGCGCTTGCCCGTGCAGTCGAGATCCTGCGGCCAGTGTTGCGGGTCCAGCACCGGCCCGGCAAAGCGCTCGCGCCCGGGAAACTCGGGTTGATAGCCTCCGGCGTAGTCGTAATAGCCGCAGCACATGAACAAGAACATGCACTGGATGCGCGCGCTGCTGCCGTCTTCGCGGCGCAACTGCACGGTCCAGCGCGATTCGGGTGTGGACCAGTCGGCGCGCACCACACGCTCGCCGAAGCGGACTTTGCGGTCCACGCCGTGCTCGCGCGCGGTGTCGCGCAGGTAGTTCCAGATCGCCGGCCCGTCGGCGATGGCATTGGGCTCGGCCCAGGGCCGAAACGAATAGCCCAGCGTGTGCATGTCGGAATCGGAGCGCACCCCGGGGTAGCGAAACAGGTCCCAGGTGCCGCCCAATTGCTGGCGTGCCTCGACGATCGCAAAGCTGCGGTCCGGGCACAGTTTCTGCAGGTGACACGCGGCGCCGATCCCCGACAGGCCTGCGCCCACCACCAGCACGTCGACAAATTCATCCCTCATTCGTTGCACCCCCGGGCTGTTGAGCCCAGTGTCGCCGATCGCCCAGCTGCCCTGCATCCGCAAACCAAGGACCAAGGCCATGCAGACATGCCCGAATTGCAAGCACCCGGCTCGCCCTGTTCTACTTGCCGGCACACAGAGAAACACTTCGAAAGGAAACCCATGTCCCTGTTCGACATGACCGGCAAAGTGGCCGTCATCACCGGATCGTCGCGCGGCATCGGCAAGGCCATCGCCGAAGAAATGGCGGTGCACGGCGCGAAGGTCGTGATTTCCAGCCGCAAGCAAGACGCTTGCGACGCTCTCACCTCGGCGATCAATGCGAAACATGGCGCGGGCACCGCGATCTCGGTGCCGGCCAACATCTCCAGCAAAGACAGCCTGCGGCAACTCGTCGACAAGACACGCCAGGCGTTCGGCCGCATCGACGCGCTCGTGTGCAACGCCGCGTCCAACCCCTACTACGGGCCGCTTGGTGGCATCAGCGACGACGCGTTTCGTAAAGTGCTCGACAACAACATCGTCTCGAACCACTGGTTGATCGGCATGGTCGCGCCCGAGATGCTGGAACGCGGCGAGGGCTCGATCACGATCGTCTCGTCGATCGGCGGGCTGAAGGGCTCGACCGTGATCGGCGCGTACTGCATCTCCAAAGCCGCGGACATGGAACTCGCGCGCTGCCTGGCCGACGAGTTCGGCCCGCGTGGCGTGCGCGTCAACTGCATCGCGCCGGGCCTCATCCGCACCGATTTCGCCAAAGCGCTTTGGGAGAACCCCGACACGCTGAAGCGCTCCACCGCGGCCGCGTCGCTGAAGCGCATCGGCGAGCCGCACGAGATCGCCGGCGCGGCGGTGTTCCTCGCGTCGCGCGCGGGCGCGTTCACGACCGGGCAGACGATCGTCATCGACGGCGGCGCCACGGTCAGCGGGGGCGCGTGATGGCCGATCGTCTGAAAGGCAAGGTCGCGATCATCACCGGCGCGGGCTCGGGCATCGGCCGCGCGTCGGCGCTGCTGTTCGCGGCCGAAGGCGCCAAGCTCGTGCTGGGCGACAAGAACCCGAGCGTGCACGAGACCGCGGCGCAGGTCTTGGCCGCCGGCGGCGCAGCGATCGCGCAGCAGATGGACGCCGGCGAAGAAGCCGATGTCGTGGCGCTCGTCGCGGCCGCGCTGCGCACGCATGGCCAGCTCGACATCGCCTTCGCGAACGCCGGCATTTCGGGCGGCATCGCCGGCATCTTCGACCTGACGCCGCAGGCGTGGGCCGAGATTCTGCGCGTGAACCTGATCGGCCCGTGGCTGATGGTCAAACACGCCGGCAAGGCGATGGCCGACGCCGGACGCGGCGGGGCGATTCTGCTCACCTCTTCGGTGGCGGGAATTCGCTCCGGCGCGGGCGGGCCGGCGTATTCGGCGTCGAAAGCCGGCGTGATCAACCTCGCGATGGTGGCGGCGCAGCAATTGAGCGACACGAACGTGCGCGTCAATGCCCTGTGTCCGGGGCTCACCGAAACCGGCATGACGCAGCCGATCTTCGACATCGCACGCGAGCGCAATGTCACCGACAAAATCGGCCGCCTCAACCCGTTGCGACGCGCGGCACAGCCCGAGGAGCTGGCGCGCGTGGCGCTGTTCCTGGCGTCTGATGAAGCGAGTTACGTCAACGGGCAGGCGATCGCGGTCGACGGCGGTTTGTCGAGTTCGCACC
>JANOLA010000809.1:0-8103 GCA_031419535.1 Burkholderiales bacterium
GCGCGGCGGACCATCAGCTCCTTGATCTTGCCGATCGCCTGGGTCGGGTTCAGATTCTTGGGGCAGACGTCAACGCAGTTCATGATCGTGTGGCAGCGGAACAGCCGGTACGGGTCTTCCAGATTGTCCAGGCGCGCCGCAGTGTCCTGATCTCGGCTGTCGGCGATGAAACGGTACGCCTGAAGCAGGCCGGCCGGGCCGACGAACTTGTCGGGGTTCCACCAGAAGCTGGGGCAACTGGTGGAGCAGCTCGCACACAAGATGCACTCGTACAGGCCGTTCAGCTCGTCGCGCTCCTCGGGCGATTGCAGGCGCTCCCTCTCCGGCGGGCGGTCCTCGTTGACGAGGTACGGCTTGATCGAGTTGTACTGCTTGAAGAACTGGGTCATGTCGACGATCAGGTCGCGGATCACTGGCAGCCCGGGCAGCGGCTTGAGCACGATCGGGTCTTTCAGCGTGAGCATGTTCGTCAGGCACGCCAGGCCGTTCTTGCCGCTGATGTTCATCGCGTCTGACCCGCACACGCCTTCGCGGCACGAGCGCCGAAAACTCAAGCTCGGGTCGACCGCCTTGAGCTTGCCCAGCGCGTCGAGCAGCATGCGCTCGCTGCCGTCGAGCTCGACCTCGAGCCGCTGCATATAGGGCTTCGCGTCGGCGTCGGGGTTGTAGCGGTAGATCTGGAACACGCGCTGCGTCATGAAGGTGCTTTCTGTCGTCGATGCGGTCGTGGCATCAGAACGTGCGAATTTTCGGCGGAATCGAATCGGTCGTGAGCGGCTGCATTCGCACCGGTTTGTAGTCGAGCCGGTCGCCTTGGGCGTACCACAGGCTGTGCTTCAACCATTGCTTGTCATTGCGCCCGTTCGGAAACTCGGGGCTGTCGCTGTAGTCGTTCACTGTATGCGCACCGCGGCTCTCGTGCCGCGCCGCCGCGCTGACGATCGTGGCGCGCGCCGCTTCAATGAGGTTATCGACTTCCAGCGCTTCGATTCGCGCGGTGTTGAAGACTTTCGATTTGTCACCCAGGTGAATCGTCTTCACGCGCTCGGCGATCGCCCGAATCTTCGCCACGCCTTCGTCGAGCGACGCCTGGGTGCGGAACACCCCGGCGTGGTGCTGCATCGCCGCGCGAATGTCGTTGGCCACGTCTTGGGCGTATTCGCCGCTCGCGCTGGCGTCGAGCCGGCTCAGCCGAGCCCGCGTGCGCTCGGCCGCATCGGCGGGAAGCGGCTTGTGCAGTTTGGCACCCAGGCCTGCCTCGACAAGGTGGTTGCCCGCCGCGCGCCCAAACACTAGCAAGTCGAGCAAGGAGTTCGTTCCGAGCCTGTTTGCCCCGTGCACGCTGACGCAGGCGCACTCGCCCACGGCGTACAAGCCGTTCACCAGCGAATTCGGGTCGCCGTTCTTCGGTTGCGCCACTTGGCCGTGCACCGTGGTCGGCAATCCACCCATCTGGTAGTGGATGGTGGGCACCACCGGAATCGGCTCTTTCGTGATGTCGACGTTGGCGAAGTTGTGGCCGATCTCGTAGACGCTCGGCAGGCGCTTCATGATGTCTTCCGTGCCGATGTGCGTCATGTCGAGGTGGATGTAGTCCTTGTTCGGCCCGCAGCCGCGCCCTTCCTTGATTTCCTGGTCCATGCAGCGCGACACGAAATCGCGCGGGGCCAGGTCTTTCAGCGTGGGCGCGTAGCGCTCCATGAAGCGCTCGCCGTCCGAGTTGCGCAGAATCGCGCCTTCGCCGCGGCAACCTTCGGTGAGCAGCACGCCCGCGCCCGCCACGCCAGTGGGGTGAAACTGCCAGAACTCCATGTCTTGCAGCGCGATGTCGGCGCGCGCGGCCATGCCCAGACCGTCGCCGGTGTTGATGAAGGCGTTGGTCGACGCCGCGAAAATGCGCCCGGCGCCGCCGGTGGCGAGCAGCGTCACCTTGGCCTCCAGGATGTGCAGCTCGCCGGTTTCCATCTCGAGCGCGGTGACGCCCAGCACGTCGCCCTCGGCGTCGCGGATCAGGTCGAGCGCCATCCACTCGACAAAGAAGTTGGCGCGCGCCTTCAGGTTCTGCTGGTACAGCGTGTGCAGCATCGCGTGGCCGGTGCGGTCGGCCGCGGCGCAGGCGCGCTGCACCGGCTTTTCGCCGTAGTTCGCGGTATGGCCGCCGAACGGGCGCTGGTAGATCGTGCCGTCGGGGTTGCGGTCGAACGGCATGCCGAAGTGTTCGAGCTCGTAGACGACCTTGGGCGCCTCGCGGCACATGAATTCGATCGCGTCTTGGTCGCCCAGCCAGTCGGAGCCCTTCACCGTGTCGTAGAAGTGGTAGTGCCAGTTGTCTTCGCTCATGTTGCCCAGCGCCGCGCCGATGCCGCCCTGCGCCGCCACGGTGTGCGAGCGCGTCGGGAACACCTTGGACAGCACGGCCACGTTGAGCCCGGCGCGAGCGAGTTGCAGCGAAGCGCGCATGCCCGAGCCGCCGGCACCGACGATCACCACGTCGAACCTGCGCCTGGGAATCGTCTTGTCCGTCTGCATCAAAGTCTCCACAGCGCCTGGATCGCCCAGCCGCCGCACCCCACCAGCCAGACCAGCGTGGCCACTTGCAGCACCAGGCGGAGCAGCATGCCGTGCACGTAATCCATCCAGATGTCGCGCATGCCGACCCAGGCGTGGATGAGCAGCGTGACGATCGTGCTGAACGTCAGCACGCGCATCCACTGCTTGGAGAAGATGCCGGCCCAGCGGTCGTAGTCGAACTCGCCGCCGAACAGCACCTGCAGCAGCAGACAGAGCGTGAACAGCGCCATCAAGGCCGCGGTGATGCGCTGCGCCAGCCAGTCGCGCAGGCCGTAGTGCGCGCCCACGACGAGGCGTTTCGATCCGAAATTTTTCGCCGTCATGCCTGCCTCAGAAGAACAGCTTCACGCCGAGCAGCAAGGTCAACACCCCGCTCAGCGCGAGCGTCACGACCGCCGAATTGCGGCCGAACTCCAGCCCGACCGAATGCGTGGCGTCCATCCACAGGTGGCGCAGACCGGCGATGAAGTGGTGCAGGTAGGCCCAGATCAGCGCCAGAGCCACCAGCTTGAAGAACCACCCCGGAAGCCAGCCCACGCCGCCGAGGAACAAGGCGATGAACTGGCTGTGGCTGATCTCGGAGCTGAGGCTGGTGTCGAGCATCCAGACGATGAACGGCAGCAGCACGAACAGCATCGCCCCGCTCGCGCGGTGCAGAATAGACACCCAGCCCGCCAGCGGCAACCGGTACTGCAGCGCGTCGACAAGGCGCATCGTGCCCGGTCGTTGCGCCTTGTTCTTGATCGTGTCCGTCATGCCTCGGCCTGTGGGTTCGTCTGCGCGGAACGGTTGAGTTTATTGCAATGCAGCAGTTTCTCAGTTGAGGTCATTGCGATAGTGGTGCGCTGTCGTGTCGTACAGACCGCGGCGCAGTTCCACCGGCACGTCGCCGTAGGTCATCGACAGGCGCTCGACGCTGAGCAACGGCGCACCCAACGCGACTCCCAGGTGCTGGGCCGCCTCGGCGTCGGCGGCGACGGCGCGAATGCGTTCTTCGGCGCGAATCATGCGCACGCCGAATTCGCTTTCAAACAAGCCGTAAAGCGGGCCGCGGTAGCTCGCCAGGTGCTGCTCGGTCAGGCCCTTGAACAGCTTGCCGGGCAGCCAGATGTCGTCGAACACGACCGGCTTGCCCTGAAACGACAGCACGCGGCGCACCTGCAGCGCCGGGTCGCCGCTCTTCAGCCCGAGAGCGCGCGCGACTTCGGCGCTCGCCGCGAAGCGCCGGCAATCGATGAAGCGGCGCTGCATGCGGTTCGCGTCGCCAGCGTCGGGCTTGAGGCGCAGGAAGCGGAACTGCACGTTTGCTTCGGCGTGCGTCGCGACGAAGGTGCCCTTGCCTTGGCGCCGCACGAGCAGGTTGTCGGCCGCGAGCTCATCGATGGCCTTGCGCACCGTTCCCTGGCTGACGCGAAAGCGCAGCGCCAGGTCCTTCTCGCTCGGAATGCTCTCTCCGGGGTGCCACACCCCGGCCTGCAAGTCGCGCGTCATCAGCGCCTTGATCTGCCGGTACAGCGGCGCGAACGCCGGGGTTTCATCGGCGGGGTTAGAGCGCGGCGTGGGCTGCGGGTTGGCCATCGGCATGGGGCGCGATTGCAGCACAGGCGCCGCTGCGCGTCCATGGCTGACCTACACTTTCAGGTTCAACGTTGGAGGACACCCATGAGCAAGAAGCCCGTTCGAGTTGCCGTCACCGGAGCAGCCGGCCAGATTGGATACGCGCTGCTGTTTCGCATTGCGTCGGGCGAGATGCTCGGCAAAGACCAGCCCGTGTCGCTGCAGCTGCTCGAGATTCCGGACGAAAAAGCGCAGAAGGCGCTGAAGGGCGTGATGATGGAACTCGAGGACTGCGCGTTCCCGCTGCTCGCCGGCATGCAGGCGTTCGGCGATGCGCAGGCCGCGTTCAATGACACCGACTACGCGCTGCTCGTCGGCGCGCGCCCGCGCGGCCCGGGCATGGAACGCAAGGACCTGCTCGCCGCGAATGCGCAAATATTTACTGCGCAAGGCAAGGCGCTGAACGCGGCGGCGTCGCGAACGGTGCGCGTGCTCGTCGTCGGCAACCCGGCGAACACCAACGCCTACATCGCGATGAAGAGCGCGCCCGACCTGCCGCGCAAAAACTTCACTGCCATGCTGCGCCTGGATCACAACCGCGCGGCGAGCCAGATCGCGGCGAAGACCGGCAAAGCCGTCGCCGACATCGAAAAACTCTGCGTCTGGGGCAACCATTCGCCGACGATGTACGCCGACTACCGCTTCGCGACGATCGCCGGCAAGCCGGTGAAAGACATGATCGCCGACCCCGCCTGGAACAAGGACGTATTCCTGCCCACCGTGGGCAAACGCGGCGCGGCGATCATCGAGGCGCGTGGCCTGTCTTCCGCCGCTTCCGCCGCGAACGCGGCGATCGACCACATGCGCGACTGGGCGCTGGGCACGCAAGGCAAATGGGTCACGATGGGCGTGGCGAGCAACGGCGAGTACGGCATCCCGAAGGACCTGATGTTCGGCTACCCCGTCACCACCACAGGCGGCGAATTCACCATCGTGCAAGGCTTGCCGATCGATGCGTTCAGCCAGGAACGAATCAACCTGACGCTGAAAGAACTGATGGAAGAGCAAGACGGCGTCAAGCACCTGCTTTGACTGACACTGACGTCGGTTCCCGGCGCTGCGTGCGCAATGCTCGCACGCAGTCGTAACTGCTTGCAGCGTGGGCTCGATTCGAGGCCGAAACCGGGCTTCGGAGAACTTGAGCCCCGGCCGCGAAAGAGCGGTTGGGCCACGCGTGATTTTCCGGACGCAAACGTCGGGCAGCTGACGCGGCGCCAAGCCGCACGGGCCGCGCACGAGCGTCGCGCCGCTGGAAACCGACCCGCGGCGCCGCCCGCCGCGGGCGCGAGAGGCACCCCAACCGTTGCACCTTGCAACCGCGGCCGCGACCCACTCCTCACAGAATCTTCAGCTCCCAACCCCCTCCTGGAGAATCTGATGAAAGTTTCGATGTCGCTTCGCGTGCTTGTTGCATGCCTCGCGTTCGGCGGCCTGTGCACGGCCGGCGTCGCGGCCACGGATCCCCCGGCCAAACCCGCGGCGAAGAAAGCCGCCGCCGCCCCGGGTCTCAGCGCCGGCCAACTGTCGGCGGCCGAACGCGTGCTTACCGGCAAGGTGAACTGCGAATTCGACCAGTCGATCGATGTGGCCGCGGTGAACGGCAAGAAGGGCTATTTCAACGTCGCGTACAAGGGCAAGACGTACAACATGGTCCCTGAAGCCACGACCACCGGCGCGGTGCGCCTGGAAGACAAGAAGGCCGGCATGATGTGGCTGCAAATCGCCAACAAGTCGATGCTGATGAACACCAAGGCCGGCCAGCGCATGGTCGACAACTGCCAGCATCCGTCGCAGAAGTCCTGATCCCAACCTGCCTGCAGACGGCTGAACCGCCGCTGCTCGACATGGCGCCGCCCGTTGCTTCGGGGGCGCCATTTTCTTTGGCGCTGCCGCCCGCATGGCCACGCAAGAAGTGCGGCGAGAATGCGCGTCCACATCCCTTGGGAGGGCGCGGTTGATGAAGATCATGTTGGTGGGCCAGAAGTGGCTTGGCGCGCAGGCGTTCAGCAGCCTGCGCAAGACGGGGCATGAGATCGTCGCGATCGCCGCGCCGAGCGCGCAAGACCGGCTGTGGACGGGGGCACAGCAAGCCGGTGTCGCGACCGCCGAAGTCGGCAAACGCCTCGAGGCCGAGCATGTTCCGGCGGGCACCGACCTGATCGCTTGCGCGCACGCGCATTGCTTCATCAGTGAGGGCGCGCGCAAGGCGACTCGCCTGGGCGCGATCGGCTACCACCCGAGCCTGCTGCCGCTGCACCGCGGGCGCGACGCCATCGAATGGGCGATCCGCTTTCGCGAACGCATCACCGGCGGCTCGGTCTACTGGATGGACGACCGCGCCGACGGCGGCCCCGTGATCTGCCAGGACTGGTGCTTCATCCGCCCGGACGACACCGCAGACGCGCTCTGGCGCCGCGACCTCGGGCCGATGGGCGTGAAGCTGCTCGACCAGGCCGTGGCGCTGATCGCCGCGGGCGGCGGCGCCGGCACGCCGCAAGACGAGTCGCTGCACACCTGGGAGCCCGCGCTGCACATGCGCAAGGCGTTGAGTGACAAGCCCAGCGACAAGCCGAACGGGGGTTGAGGGCGCACGGCATCGCTCGCCCCTGAGCCGCATGCGGCGAGCCCGCTGAACGGCTACGGCGTACCAGCCGGAGCGCGCACTGCAAGTGAGGGCGGCGCGATGTGCTGCGCGTAGTCGAGCAGCGCGCCAAGAATCTCCTGGCCACGCTCGTCGGCCGATTCGCTCAAGGCATCGATCCGGTCCTGAAACGCCGCCAGCGTCATTGCTCCGCCCGCGCCGTCGTGCAGGCGGCGCGCGCAGTGCGCGGCCCAACGCCCGCGGTCCTCGGCACCCAGCAGTGCATTGAAGTTGCGCGCACGAAATCGAAACACCAGCTCTTCGAGCCGCTCGTCGCTGAACGCCGGGCGCTTGGCCACCAGCTGCGCCGGCGGCAGTGCGCGCAGGCGCTGCAAGGCGCGCCGGTCTTCGTCGCCGATAAAGCCACCGTACAGGTCTTCGTCGACGTCAACCTCTGCCATCGGCTCGCGCTCGAACACCGCCGGCCAGATGCCGGCCATCGAGCCCGCTCGGCGCGCCGCGATCTCGGCGTGGCGCAGCGCCTGATCGATGTCGATCTGCCACTTCGCGGCCACCGCCGGCGTGAGCGTTTTCAGATTGCCGATCACGACCGGCGACTTGTTGATGTGGATCGTCTTGATCGGCAGGCGCTGCACGCCCTCGGGCAGCGCGTCGGCCTTGCTGAACAGGCGCTCGCGAATCGTGGCCGCACCGAGCGCGAACAATTCGCTCGGGTCTACGCCCAAGTCCCAGACGATGACCTCGTTCTTGTTCGTCGGGTGCGGCGCCAGCGGCCAGACGACAGCGATGCAGCCGCGCTCCACCGGATAGCGCCCAGAGATGTGCAAAAACGGCAGGCCCTGGTTTTGCGCCAGCGCCATTTCATGCAAGACCTCGTGCTTCCTGCGCAGCTTCAGGCAGAAGTCCCACAGCCTGGGCTGGCTCGCCTTGACGCGCCGCGCCAAGGCGATCGTCGCGCGCACGTCGGACAGCGCATCGTGCGCCGCCTCGTGCATCAGCCCGTTCGCGCGCGCCAGGTCTTCGAGCCGGAACGACGCCTTGCCGTCGCCATGCCGCGGCCACTCCAGGCCCTGCGGGCGAAGCGCGTAGGCGCAGCGCACCACGTCTAGCAGGTCCCAGCGGCCGCACTCGTTTTGCCACTCGCGCGCATAGGGTTCGAGCAGGTTGCGCCAGAACAGGTGCCGCGTCACTTCGTCGTCGAAGCGGATCGAGTTGTAGCCCACGCCCACCGTGCCGGGCGCGGCGAGTTTGCCCTGCACGGCGTCGGCGAACTCGGCTTCGCCGATCCCTTTGTCGAGACAGGTCTGCGGCAG
>JANOLA010000810.1:0-3824 GCA_031419535.1 Burkholderiales bacterium
ACGGCAGACCCAGGCTCTGCTGCCGGGCAACTACTTTCTGATCACCTTCACGTTGCCGCAGGAATTGCGCGGCCTGGCCTGGACTCATCAGCAGACGGTCTATGCCGCCTTGATGCAATGCGCCTGGGAGACGCTGGCGCAGTTCAGCCGCAACCACCGTCAGCTCAAGGGCCAGGCCGGGGCGGTGGGCGTGCTGCACACCCACTCACGGCGGCTGGAGTTTCATCCGCACGTACACATGAGCATGCCGGCGTCGGCCTTCGATGCAAAGCATGGCCTGTGGCGCAGTCTGCGCAAGACGAACAAGGGCGGCCACTATCTGTTCAACCACAAGGCGCTGGCGGCAGTGTTTCGGGGCAAGCTGCTGGCGGCCTTGAAGGCTGAGGGCTTGACGGTGCCGGTGTGCCTGCCTGAGCGCTGGGTGGTCGACTGCAAGAGCGTGGGCAACGGCCACAAGGCGCTGGTCTATCTGGGTCGCTACTTGTACCGCGGGGTGATTCAGGAGCGCGACATCGTTCGCTGTGTCGACGGCCAGGTGACGTTTCGGTATCGCGACAGCGCCACCGGCAGGAATGCGTCTCGAACGCTCAGCGGCGCGAGTTTTATTTGGCTGGTGCTGCAGCATGTCTTGCCCAGGGGCTTCAGGCGGTCACGCAACTTTGGGCTGCTGCATCCGAATTGCCGGCACCGGCAGCGGCTGAACTTGTTGCGGCTGCAGATGACGCAGCAGCCGGCTGCGGCCTCGGCGTCGGGCCAGGCGGCACAAGCGCCAGCGCTGAGCGAGCGGCCCAAGCTGCAATGCCGCTGCTGCGGGCAGCCAATGGTGATCGTGCGACGGCGCATCTTGCCGGCCGTGTTCGTCAATGGCGCGAATGCACAGGCTGCGCGAGCGGCCGACGGGCCGGTGCGCGCGGCAGGCAAGCCACAGGTGCGCTGAGCCGACGACTCGGCTCTACAGCCGCCAGCAACATACCCTGAAGGTGTGGTGAACGCGCTCGGCCCGAATTTGGTGGTTGGCGCTAATTCCGACCCATTCAGGCTGTCGAATTAGACAAGTCGACCTCAGCAATTGAGGCCGGCAAGGCCACAAAGCCACCACCAGCAGGTGCTGCGCGCGACCCGGCCGTCAGCGACGGCTCGAACTTCCAGAACATGTTTTCTGTGCCGACACCCGGCATGTAATCCGGGCTCGTCCAACAAACGGATCAGATCGCGGCTACGCGCGATCTATCCTTAATCGTTAGCCCCCTGCCTTGAAACGATGGGCATTGCATATGGGACAGGCGTGTGAACGCTGGTCGAGAAGCGCTGCTATGTGACGGCGAGGCAGCGCTTTTGAGTTTGATGATGTTGCGAACGCTGGCTTGTTGATTCCGAACGATCGCGCGTGAGGTATTCGCCTGCATGGCCGCCCGAGGGCGGCCATGCAGGCGAAGGCGATCGTGTTGAGCGGGTCTTGATTGCCGACGCCGAGCGATCACTCGGAGTAGCGGCTGCGCATGCCGACGTGACGCGCGCAGCTCTTGCGCGGTACAACCTGGGCGATGCCGAAGTAGGCGGGCACGGCAACGGTCCACTGATGCCAGGAAGCTGATAAGACCGCGCCGCGCCCTACACCGTGCCGATGAAGGTGGTGCTGCAGCAGTGTTGCACCCTGGGACGATTCCGTCCAGCACCTTTGGCTTATCGCCCGAGGATGGACATGGACCGCGCAGCCCGCCTGTTCCTGTGCGCGCGGTGTCGCGACCAGGTGCTGTTGTGTTCGCACTGCGACCGCGGTCAGCGCTATTGCAGCCGGGCGTGTTCGAGCGTGAGTCGCGGTCAGCGACGACGGGTGACGGCCCAGCGCTACCAGAGCAGCCGGGGCGGGCAGCTCAAGCATGCCGCGCGCAGCGCGTGCTGGCGCCAGAGGCGACGCTCGCTGTGCCAGGCCAGCGTGGCCGACAGCAATAAAGTGACGCACCAGGGTTGCCCGGTCGCGGGTGCCGGTGCTTCACTGCTCGCATGCGAGACACCCAGCCCCTGCGAGGCGCACGAGTCCATCAGCAACACCGACTCGGCCCACGCCACGGTGTTGCCGAGCGCCGGCACGGCTGCATTCACCGTGCTGGTCTGCCGGCGCTGCACTCACCGGCTGCTGCCCCATGTGCGCCAGGGCTTCCTGCGTCCGCGCAGCGCTCGTTGGCGCGGCGGCCATGACCATCCCACTTGAGCTGGCCGCACGCATCGAGCGGCTGTTCACCGTCGAGCGCTGGCGCGTGGGGACCATCGCGCGCCAGTTGCACGTGCACCGCGACACGGTGCGTCGCGTCCTGCGCGACCACGCGGTCGTGCCCCCAGGCACCCCACTGCGCCCGTGCTTGGTCGATGCCTACCGGGTCTTCATCCTGCAGACGCTGCACAAGTACCCCACGCTCACCGCCAGCCGGTTGCATGACATGGTGTGCGAGCGCGGCTACGCGGGCCAGGCCAGCCACTTCCGCTACCTGGTGAGCACGCTGCGCCCGCGCCCACCGGCCGAGGCCTACCTGCGCCTGCGCACGCTGCCGGGCGAGCAGATGCAAGTGGATTGGGGTCACTTCGGGCACCTGCAGATCGGCCGCGCCCGGCGCCCGCTGATGGGCTTCGTGATCGTGCTGAGCTACTCGCGACGCGTGTTCCTGCGCTTTTGCCTGAACGCCCAGATGGACAGCTTCCTGCGTGGGCACGTCGAGGCGTTCGCCGCGTTCGGAGGGCTGGCCAGAACCCTGCTCTACGACAACCTGAAGAGCGTCGTGCTCGAACGCGTGGGCGAGGCCATTCGGTTCAACCCCGAATTCCTGGCCTTCGCCCAACACTACCGCTTCGAGCCGCGTCCGGTGGCCGTGGCGCGCGGCAATGAGAAGGGCCGGGTCGAACGCCATATCGACTTCATTCGCAAATCCTTCTTCGCCGCTCGCCAGTTCACCGATGTGGCCGACCTGAACGCGCAGGCGCGCAGTTGGTGCGAGGGCAAGGCGTTGGATCGACCCTGGCCCCAGGATGACGCGTTGAGCGTGCGCCAGGCCTTCGCGCTGGAGCAGCCGCGCCTGCTCGAGCTGCCCGCCACCGGCTACTCCCTGGGTGAGCGGCTGGAGGTTTCGGTGGCCAAGACCCCTTACGTGCGCTTCGATCTGAACGACTACACGGTGCCGCACACCCATGTGCAACGCACCCTGTGGGTGCTGGCCGACGAACAGCACGTGCGCATCTTGGAGGGCCTCACCGAGCTGGCCAACCATGCGCGCAGTTTCGATCGTCATCAACAAATCGAGGATCCCAGCCACCTGCAGGCCTTGGTCCAGCACAAGCGCAATGCGCGCGCGCACCGCGGCTGCGATGCGCTGGCCCAGGTCGCCCCGGCCAGCACCGAGTTGCTGCAAATGGCCGCCCAGCACGGTCACAACCTGCGCAGCATCACCGCCGCGCTGCTGCGCCTGCTCGACCAGTACGGGGCGGCGTCGCTGCAGGCGGCCCTGCGCGAGGCCATCCAGCGCAAGGTGCCGCACCCCAACGCCGTGCGTCTGGCGCTGGAGCATGAGCGCGAGCGCGCCGGCCGAGCTCCTGCGCTGGCCCTGGCATTGCCCGAGCACGTGACACGACGCGACGCGCCGATGCGCACGCATTCGCTGGCCTCCTACGACCGCCGCTATGACCACCCCCACGACACCAAGGACGCCAGCGATGAATAAGTCGAACTCACCCGAGCACCCCGTGGCTTCCCACGCCGAGCTGCGCGCGCAGGCCACCGAGCTGCGCCTGCACGGCCTGCTGGCGCACTGGGAGGAGTTGATGGGGCAGCCCCA
>JANOLA010000811.1:0-4302 GCA_031419535.1 Burkholderiales bacterium
CGCGGACAAGGCGCGCAGAACGTAACCCTCGGGGCGACTGCGCAGCTCGAAGTGGCGGCGGCTGATCTGCTTGCACGCCATGGCGTCGGGCAGCGTCAAGGCGATGTCGAGCGCGGCGGCCGCCTCCGAGGTTTCGCCGCGGCCGAATGCCACCGTGTCCCGCGCCGGGAGCGCGATGCGTTGTCCAGTTTCGCGGATTTCGACCTCGGTCGGAAAGCGGCTCGTGTCGCGCCACTGCAAGGCCCAGACGTCGACGTTGCGCGTCAAGCCCTTCAGGGCCACGCTGGGCAGCGCGTGGCTCACGCCTCGATGCCGCGCGCCGAGCTGCTGGAACAGCTCGCGCGACAGCCGAACCTCGCCGGGCACGGCCGTCGACATCAGGCGCGAACACAGGTTGACCGCATCGCCGGTCACCTGCACGCCGTCGGTCAGCACCGGCCCCCAATGCAGGCCGATGCGCAAGCACAGTTGGTGCGCGCGGGGCCGGTCCACGTTTTCCACCGACACCGCGTTTTGCAGACTCGTCATCGCGCTCGCCGCGGCGTCGGCGGAAGCGAAGATCCCGAACGCACCGTCGCCGGCGGTGTCGACAATTCGCCCGTCAGTCGGTGGCAGGCAGCGCTCGAGCAGGTCGAAGTGAAGTTGCTGCAAGCGCCGCCCCGCTTCGTCGCCGAACTGCGCGAAGTAGGCGGTCGAGTCGACGATGTCGGTGAAGACCAGCGCCGCGTGGCGCTCGAAGCGGCGAGTCAACTCCTGCGACAGCACCGTCTGCAGGCGGATGATCTCCGTCATCGTCAGGCGGGAAGGATCGAAGCTCGTGGTCATGGTGAAACCTGTCGATGGTAGTGCAGCGGCTCGGGCATGATTGGCGTCTCTTCAGATCAGAGACGGCAGGCCCGCGATGACATTCAACCCCGAGCGCCCCCTCAGCCCCGAGACCCGCTGCGCGCAGGGCGTGCGCGTGCGGCACGGCGATGCCGACTCGGCGATCGTCCCGCCCATCGTCTACAGCGCGACGTTCAGCGCCGCCGACGCGCAAGACTTCGCGCGGATGGCGAGCCAGCCGCGCCACAGCCGCTACTACACGCGCTATGGCAATCCGCTGCACGAGCAGGTGGCGGCGCAGCTTGTCACGCTCGAAGGCGGCGCTGCTGGAACGCATGACGCGCTGGTCACCGCGTCGGGCATGGGCGCGATCAGCCTCGTATTGCTGGGCCTGCTGAAAACCGGCGACCATGTGGTCGCGCAAAGCAACCACTACATGGGCAGCGCGAAATACTTTTCCGAGTTGCTGCCGCGTTTCGGCGTGCGCTGCACGCTCGTCGACCAGACCGATCTGCGCGCCTGGGAGCGCGCCTTCGAGCCGAACACGCGCCTCGTGATGACGGAAACACCGGTGAACCCGACTTGCGCGCTGACCGATCTGTCCGCCGTGGCCGCGCTGGCGCGCGCGCGCGGCGCGCTCTGCGTGTGCGACAACACCTTCGCCAGCCCGCTCAACCAGCAGCCGCTCGCGCTGGGCGTGGACGTCGTCGTGCACAGCGCCACCAAATACCTCGGCGGGCACCACGACATCACGGCCGGCGCGGTGCTGGCGCGCAAGGACTTGATCGACGAACTGTGGAAGACGCAAATCTGTCTGGGCGCGACGCTCAGCCCGATGGACGCGTGGCTGTTGCTGCGCGGCATGCGTACGTTGGCGCTGCGCGTGCGCCAGCACAACGCGAGCGCGCTCGCGTTGGCGGCGTGGTTGGAGCAGCAGCCGCGGGTCGAGCGCGTGTTCTATCCCGGGCTCGAGTCGCACCCGCAGCACCGGTTGGCGCGGACGCAGATGAAGGGCTTTGGCGGCGTGATGAACATCGCCATCCAGGGCGGCTACGAGGCGGCCAGTCGCTTCGTGCAGGCGCTGCGGTTGCCGCGACAGGCGGTCAGCCTGGGCGGAGTTGAAAGCCTGGTCGTGCACGCCGCGGCGATGTGGCGCGGCACGATGAACGACGAACAGATGCGCGTGGCCGGCATATCGCCCAATGGCGTGCGGCTCTCCGTCGGCATCGAAGACCTGGAGGACCTGAGAGCCGACTTGGCGCAGGCGTTCGAGGCGGTGTGACCCCAAAAAAACGAACCCCTCCCGACCTTTGACGGTGGGAGGGGCGGGTGGCTGACGCCACCGTTTGGAGCTCCAGAGGAAGAAGGTCCGGGGCCCCTGGAGCGCAGTGACTGCGCCCACGAGGTTGCCTGAGTCCAGGCAAGGCAAGAATAGGGGATCGATGCCGGCAGTACAAGCTCTATTTCCGAATCTTTTTTTCCGGATCGCTTCGCCGGGCGATTCGGGCCCCGGGCCGAAAAGGCTAGCCGGCGCCAACCCTCGCGAGGTTCGGCGCCGGCTCGGCCGGCAGCCAAGCGACGATCGCCGCGGTGCACGCCGCCGTGCCGGCCATCATCCACATCAGCATGCTGAAGCCACCGGCCTTGACGAGTGGCCCGAGCAGCCACACCGCGGCTGAGCTGATACCGATCGTCACCGTGAGCCGCATGCCGGCGACGCGCGAGCGCATGCGGTCGTCGACGTAGCGCACGATGATCGCGTCGGTGAACGGAATCGCGGCAAAGATCAGCATCATCGCGCCCGCCAGCGCGGCATAGAGCCACCATCCTTGCGCGTTCGCAGTGAGGGCGAGCAGCGGCACCTGGGCGCACGCGATGCCGAGGTACAGGCGCCGCATCGGCATGCGGTCGATCAGGCGGCCGACGATCACTTGCGCGCTGGAGGCAAGCGTGTACACGGCGGCCAGCAGAACGCCGAGCCACGCCGGGTCTTCGACCGTGCCTCGCATGCGCTCGACGAGCAACTGGCCGTTGCCATTGGTCGTGAGGTTGAACAACAGGCTCGCCGTGACGGCGGCCGCGGTCATCACGACAAACACGCGTGCCAGCACCGCGGCGGGCAGTTCCACCGCACTCTTCTTGCGCCGCGCCGCCGGCGCCTCGAGCTCGCGCGGCACGACCCACGCGAACAGCACGCCGCAGGCGATGCACACCAGGCCCGGAACCACGAATGCGACGCGCCAGCCGAAGGCCTGTACCAAGAGCCCCGTGAGCCCTGCGGCCACGGCGATGCCCAGGTTGCCCGCCAGGCCGTTCACGCCGATCGTCGCCCCCGGGTTCGCCGAGTGCTGCACCAGCATCGGGATGCCCACCGGGTGGTAAATCGACGCGAAGGCCCCGAGCAGCGTCAGCGCCGCGGCCATCTGCCAGGCGTTGGCCGTGCACGCCGCCAGCAATGCGCAGACGCCCAGGCCGAAGAAGAACACCAGCATCATCGGCCGTCGCCCCCACAGGTCGCCCAGCCTGCCCGAGGGCAACGAGCCCAGGCCAAACATGATGAAGGCGCCCACGCCGTAGGGCATCAGGTCTTCCCAGCGCGCGAAGCCGAACTCGGCGGCGATCGATGCCACCGCGGTGGCAAAGACCAGCAGGAACAGGTGATCGAGCGCATGCGCCACATTCAGCAGCAATGCAGCGGGACGCGAGGTGTGGGGCATCGAAGGCGTTGCGCGCCGGGCGCGAAGTGAGCCGCTATTTCAGCACGCCCCGTGCGCCGAAGGCGCGCAGTTCCCCGCGCCGTGTCAAGCCTTCGCGCCGACGCCCGCTTCGATGCTTTGCTCGTGGCGGTCTGCGGCCGCGTACAAGTCGCTCGCAAAGCTCGGGTCGATGTCGCGATAGCCGTAGGCCAGCGTACGCACCTTAGCGGCATCCCGGACCACACGCTGGTCGGGAGAAAGCTCCGGAACGCCGAGGGCGTCGCGCAGCATGCGGGCCGCTGCGGCGACCCAGGTCGTGCTCTTGGAAAGCGGCGCGGCGGAGCGCAGGGCGAAATCGGCGGTGGTGGAGTAGTTCATTTCAGTCCTTCATCACTAGTTGCACTCAGGGGCCCAGCAGTGCGCGGGTCCAGGTAAGCGCCTGCCAGACGAAGCTTGCGGGCCAGCACCGGGTCTTGGCTCTGCCAGCGCTGCGCGGCTTCATTCAGGTCGCGCGCCGCGCGGCGTTGGCCCTGTGCTTCGAGGGCGTGCCACACTGCCCTACTCAGCCTGCGCAAGCTGTGCACCAGCCACAGGGCAGCCTGGGCGGCCCAAGCCGCGCCGGGTGGCACGACCACGGGAACCGGTTGGAAAACCCGAACCTGGGTACCTGACTCAAGGGACATAGCGGACATCGTGAATCTCCTTTAAAACATGCCCGGCGGCGCGCGTCGAAGTCGGCTCGCAATCCCCTGGGCAAGCTGATATTAGGGTTTTCCCCTAT
>JANOLA010000812.1:0-2885 GCA_031419535.1 Burkholderiales bacterium
CAGGCGTTCATCCTTGGCAAGAAGTTCGTCAACGCCCAACCCAGCGCGCTGGTCCTGGGCGACAACATCTTCTACGGCCATGACCTCCAGGGGCTGCTGCACGCCGCCTCGCACCGGGAGACGGGCGCCTCGGTCTTCGCGTACCACGTGAACGACCCCGAACGCTACGGAGTCGTCGCGTTCGGGGCCGACAAGCGCGCCGTCAGCATCGAGGAAAAACCGAAAGTGCCGAAGAGCAACTACGCGGTGACGGGGCTCTACTTCTACGACGAACAGGTGTGCGACATCGCCTCGCGCATCAAGCCGTCGGCGCGTGGCGAACTCGAGATCACCGAAGTGAACGCGATCTACCTGGCACAGCAGCAACTCAACGTCGAGATCATGGGCCGCGGTTATGCGTGGCTCGACACCGGAACGCACGACAGTCTGTTGGAGGCCGGCCAGTTCATCGCCACGCTGGAAAAGCGCCAAGGCCTGAAAGTGGCGTGCCCCGAGGAGATCGCCTACCGCAGCGGCTGGATCGGCGCGGCGCAACTCGAAGCGCTGGCCCAACCGATGCGCAAGAACGGCTACGGGCAATACCTGCTGCAAGTGCTCAAGGGCGGGGTGTACTGATGAAGGTAACGCCCACGTCAATTCCTGGCGTGCTGATCCTCGAGCCCAAGGTGTTCGGCGACGCGCGTGGCTTCTTCCTGGAGAGCTTCAACCAAAGGGCCTTCAGCGACGCAGTGGGCTTCGAAGTGAACTTCGTGCAGGACAACCATTCGCGCTCGGCCAAAGGTGTGCTGCGCGGCTTGCACTACCAGCGGGCGCCGCACGCGCAAGGCAAGCTGGTGCGGGTGACGATGGGTGCGGTTTTCGACGTCGCGGTCGACATCCGGCCGGGCAGCGCAACCTACGGAAAATGGGTCGGCGTCGAGCTGAGCGGGCAGAACCACAAGCAGATGTGGATGCCTCCGGGCGTCGCCCATGGCTTTCTCGTCACCACCGACAGCGCGGACTTTCTCTACAAGACGACCGATTACTACGCGCCGCAAGCCGAGGGCTGCATTCGATGGGATGACCCTCGATTGGGAATTCGCTGGCCGCTGAATGGTTCGGCACCTGCCTTGTCGAACAAGGATGCCGCGGCACCGGGGCTGGGCGAACTTACAAATCTTGCGTGACTCTGGAAACATATCGACTCCGCGACTGCTTGAAGGATCCGCCATGGGAAATATAGCGTTCAAGCCGACGATGTCGGCAGCCGATTTTCTGGAGTGGGACCGGACCCAGGAGATTCGCCACGAGTTCGTCGACGGCGAGGTGTTTGCCATGGCGGGTGCCGAGGATCGGCATGTCACGGTTGCATTGAACGTCTCGATGGCTTTGCGCCAGCATCTCTCTGGCACTCCGTGCCGCACGTTCATGGCCGACACCAAGCTGCATGTGGCCGCTGCCGACAGCTACTTCTACCCGGACGTGCTGGTCACCTGCGACGCCGCCGACCACGCCAACCGCCTCATCAAGTCGAACCCCAAACTCATCGTGGAAGTGCTTTCGCCCAGCACCGCGGCCTACGACCGCGGCGACAAATTCGCGCGCTACCGGATGATCGGGGCACTCCAGGAGTACGTGGTGATCGACATCGACAGCCGCCGCACCGACGTCTATCGCAAAGGCGCGGATGGCCTGTGGGTTTTGCACCCGTTCGAGGCCGGGCAGACCGTCCGACTGGCCAGCGTGAGCCTGGACATTGGCGCCGAACAGCTGTTTGCCGAGGTCGACCCGCCGACGGCGACTTGATGTTCGCGCTGCCGTTATCATCCCACCCGTTCAACCCATGAACACACACCGCGATGCCGCAGCAAGACCTCGATCTGGAACTGCTCAGGCAGTTGAACGCGCAACCCGCCGCGAGCCAGCGCAAGCTCGCCCAGGGGCTGGGCGTGAGCGTGGGCAAGCTCAACTTTTGCCTGCGTGCGCTGGTTGACCGCGGCTGGGTCAAGGCCAACAACTTCCGGCGCAGCGACAACAAATTGGCCTACGCCTACCTGCTCACGCCGCGCGGCGTGGCGGCCAAGCTCAGGCTGACGTCGCAGTTTCTGCTGCGCAAGGAGCGCGAGTTCGAGGCTCTGCAGGCGCAGATCGCGGCACTGCGCATCGAGGTGGCGAACCCTGAGCAGCCAAACCCACGCCTGCAAGCGCGCAGGCCCGCGGCGCACCAACCGCAATGAAACGCAGCGCCAACATCCTGGTGGCAGGTGCCGGCGGCATGGTGGGCTCGGCCATCGTTCGCCGCTTGCGCGCCGGCGGGTACAGCAACGTGCTGACACCCAGGCGCGCCGAGGTGGACCTTGTTGACCAGGTGGCCGTGCAGACCTACCTCGCGCAAGCGCGCCCCGACTACATCTTCATCGCGGCAGCAAAGGTGGGCGGCATACAAGCGAACAACCTGTACCGCGCCGACTTCCTCTACCAGAACCTGATGATCGAGGCCAACCTCATCCACGGCGCTCACCTGGCCGGCGTACAGCGGCTCATGTTCCTCGGCTCGAGTTGCATCTACCCGCGCGATTGCCCGCAGCCGATCAAGGAAGAGTACCTCTTGACCGGGCCGCTCGAGCCCACCAACGAGCCCTACGCTGTCGCCAAGATCGCCGGCATCAAGCTTTGCGAAAGCTACAACGCGCAATACGGTCGCTCTTACGTCAGCGTGATGCCGACCAACCTGTACGGCCCGAACGACAACTACGATCTCGCCACCAGCCACGTACTGCCGGCGCTGCTGCGCAAGGCGCATGAAGCCAAGCTGCGAGGCGAACGCAGCCTAACTGTCTGGGGCAGCGGCACCCCGCGCCGCGAATTCCTCTATGCCGACGACCTTGCCGACGCCTGCGTGCACC